>JBGVLR010000158.1:0-26258 GCA_045124375.1 Acetatifactor sp. | reverse complement strand
CGGCTTGAGGCTGCGTATATAGTCCGGGCAATTCATGCGATGGGCAACTATTACCGTGAGCTGGCTTGCAATACCTGCAAGGAATACATCAGCTTTTGTAGTCGCATGATTACGAGTTCTTTTTCCGGCAATGCACATGTTGATTTTAAAGTGGTTGATGGCTCGTTCCACAGAGGTTCTTATCTTATAAAGAGAATCCCATTCCGGTGTGTCACGCTGGATACCGGGGAACAAGCGTAGATCCATGTTTTCATAAGTGTAAGTGGTACGCCCTTTTTTAGCAGTACTGCAGGGGCTCTCGCAATCGCAAAGCCATTCGCCGTTTACCATATGCACTTTTGGACAACACCATTTGGTCCTGTCAGAACGCCCTTTTTCCTTTGTGACACCGCAACATCTCATGGCAATCGAAGGGTCATTGGGGCAGGTGGGATAACCGTATTGATTATAACCGACCTTTTTGAGAGAGCTTTCGTTACGGGGATTGTACGGGATCAGCATTTTTTGGAATCCGAAATCATTTTTGAGGAAACCATAGATGTCTGCGGAATCAAAAGCAGCATCACCAAGGAATGTGTCCGGATGGAAAGTGGGGTGGCTGGCAAAAAAGTCAGAAAGAACAGGTTTTAAAGCGGCAGAATCACTGATGGTCTTATCTTCGTCCGGAGAATCAGATTTCTTTTCCACAGGGAGTTCCGGATGAGCAGCTTTGAAGTCATCATCCAGGAAGATAATGTCTCTGACGATGCCCAATCCGTTGGTGAGGATAGCAAATTTATCGGCGTAGCAGAAATGCCCGTTGATATACATCTGCTTTGCTTCCGAGGAGGAGGCGGCCTGGGAGGGCATAAGTCCATAGGCCATTTTATAAGGATCAACCTCAGGCTTGTCTTTGTAAAAGGTTTTGAGCTTTTTGATGAGAGCGTTGAGAGTTTTTGGATTGTTCTCTAAAACAAAAAGTTCAATGCCGGAAGTGTCAAAGGTCAGTATATTGGCCAGGGAAGAATCAATGAGCTGGCAGATAGATTCCGTGTAATCAACCATCTGCTTAAACATGAGCTCAATGTAAGATTCGAAGTCCTGCCTGAACCGTGTGAACAGAGGAGCGTCCGGTACTTTGGTAAAACCACAAAAATCCCGAAGTTCCTTGCAAAGATTAAGAAAAAGAATGAGCAGGGAATCAGTGGGAATAGAAAAAATCTTTTGAAGGATAAGAGCCGAAAGAAAGCCGGTCAATGGATAAAGGCGTTTCCTTCCCAAATGCTGATAAAAGGCGTTGGTAAAAACAGAGGGTATAAACTCTGCCATATCAAAATGCTCATCCAGCAGTTGAAAAAAAGAAGGGACATCGTCCATAAACATGTCCTGACAGTCTGAAAATGATTTTAAAGAAATCTGACGATATTTAGTAGTCATAAATTTTCTCCTCCGTGAGTTGTATGGTGGTTGGTGGTACTTCTATTATACCATAAGCGGAGAGAAAATTTATATAAAAGTAACAAGGAAATCCAGTAAAATCAAGGGTTTCCGGCATTTAACAAATGCCTAAAATAATTCATTATCAAAGGAGAATATAGATCATGAAGCTCGGTATCGTAGGATTACCCAACGTAGGAAAAAGTACTCTTTTTAACTCACTGACCAAAGCAGGTGCAGAATCAGCCAATTACCCTTTCTGTACCATCGACCCCAATGTGGGCATTGTGGCAGTGCCGGATGAAAGACTGAAATTACTTGGTGACATGTATCATTCCAAGAAGGTGACACCTGCTGTCATTGAGTTCGTAGACATCGCCGGTCTGGTAAAGGGTGCTTCCAAAGGTGAAGGATTGGGCAACCAGTTCTTGAGCAATATCCGTGAAGTAGATGCCATTGTGCATGTAGTTCGCTGTTTTGAAGATACTAATGTTATCCATGTAGACGGAAGCGTGAATCCGCTGAGAGATATCGAGACCATCAACCTGGAATTGATCTTCTCCGATCTGGAGATTCTGGAAAGAAGAATTGCCAAGGTAGCTAAAGGTGCCAGAATGGACAAGACCCTGGGCAAGGAGCTGAATCTGTTAGAGCGTATCAAAGAGCATCTGGAGAGCGGCAAAATGGCCAAGAGTCTTGTTGTAGAAGATGAGGACGAGCTGGAGCTGTTCAAATCTTATAACCTGCTTACATACAAGCCGGTTATTTATGCAGCTAATGTAGCAGAGGATGATCTGGCAGATGACGGAGCTTCCAACAAAGGAGTGGCTGCAGTCAGAGAATTTGCGGCAGGAGAAGACAGTGAGGTATTCGTAATCTGTGCTCAGATCGAACAGGAGATCGCTGAGCTGGAGGATGATGAAAAGGCTATGTTCCTGGAGGAACTGGGACTTACAGAATCCGGTCTGGAAAAGCTGATCAAAGCAAGCTATCACCTGTTGGGACTGATCAGTTACCTGACATCCGGTGAAGACGAGACCAGAGCATGGACCATTAAAGTTGGTACCAAGGCTCCTCAGGCTGCCGGCAAGATTCATTCTGACTTTGAAAGAGGATTTATCAAGGCAGAAGTAGTCAATTACAGAGATCTGCTGGATCAGGGGTCACTTGCAGCTGCCAGAGAAAAGGGTCTTGTAAGAATGGAAGGTAAAGAATATGTGGTTCAGGATGGCGATGTAATCCTGTTCCGTTTCAATGTATAAGGTGGTATGATTATGCAGGAAATAATGAACGCCGGGGATATTGCATTTCCCCATCTTGGAATTTACCTGGAAAATGTTCCCAAGAGCTTTTCTGTGTTTGGATTTAAAATTGCTTTCTATGGTGTCATTATCGGAATCGGTGTCATGGCCGGACTTTTGATGGCGGTGCACAATGCCAAGAAGACAAAGCAGGACCCGGACACCTATTGGGATTTTGCGATTTATGCGATTATCTTCTCCATTATTGGCGCAAGATTGTATTATGTGGCATTTTCCTGGGATCTTTATAAAGATGATCTCCTTAGCATCCTGAATACCAGAAATGGCGGAATGGCTATCTATGGTGCGGTGATTGCGGCGTTTTTGACATTGTTCGTCTATGCGGCTGTGAAAAAGAAGAATGCATTTCAGATGGGTGATACTGCTGTACCGGGATTGATCCTGGGACAGATCATCGGGCGATGGGGAAACTTCATGAACAGGGAAGCGTTCGGAGAATATACCGACAATTTCCTTGCTATGAGACTTCCTGTAGAAGCAGTGAGAAGTTCGGATATTTCGGAAAATATTGCAGCTCATATTGTGGAGGGCACCAATTACATTCAGGTGCATCCTACCTTCCTTTATGAATCCTTGTGGAACCTTGTGATATTTGCGCTGCTTTTGCTTTACGGCAGTCATAAGAAGTTTCATGGTGAAATCTGCCTGATGTATCTGGGCGGTTATGGACTGGGACGTTTCATGATCGAGAGTCTGAGAACAGATCAGCTGCTGATTCCTGGAACTACGATTGCAGTTTCACAGCTTCTGGCACTTTGCATGTTTGTGTTTGCGGTAGTGGCAGATGTGGTGGTCAGACAGATGATGAAGAAAGGAAAGTGCAGCTTTCTGGGACTGGACCGCGGAGTGTACCTGGTGGAGGAAAAGAGCGAGGAAGTGCAGTAAGATTCCGGGTTGGGAGCGGGGCGTTCGGGAGGTGCGCGCGAAAGGCACGCATGGAGTGGGGCCCACAGACTTGGGGTTCGGATGCAATCACAGCGATATAAGACGTACTAACAGCCGGTAATTTTGACAAAGGGCCATCATCAAAACGTAAAACTCGGGGCTTCGCCCCTCAGACAGGTTACGTTTTGATGATGAAAGTCAAAATCACCGGCTGTAAGTACGTCTTATATCGCTGAGTAAAGCATCCGAACCTCAAATCTGTGGGCCCCGCTCTATGCTGTCTTGCAGCAAGTCGCGAATGCGTGTTCCCGAGTGAAATCTTACTGCGGGGGCGCTGCGGGCTGCGCCCGGACGCTTACATGCCTTAATTTGCGGGGGATTTTATGATGGTAAGTTATGGAAAATTAGAAAAGATAAAAAACAACATATAGTGTTGAAAAACAATGAGAATACTATATGTTGTGGCTTAAACAAAAAATGCGGTGTGCCGGGACGGCACACCGCATTTTTTGTTAGATTTGGGGCAAAATTTGTTTACGATTTTACTTGTCAAATCCTTAAGAATATATTAAAATTACTGTAAAAGTGGTGAAAAGTGGTGGGAAGTGGTACAAAGTGGGTGACTTTCCCCATGATTTGTGGCAGATCACTTGGGTTACCGGATAGCGGGTGTTGAAATGGCAGGAGGTGCGGCTGATGGCTGCAAGGCAGAGAGGCCAGAATGAGACCAGGACGACAGGATGGCAGAGATGCCGGAATGATCGCGGGGCCGGACGGTGACAGTTGCTTTTGGATGAAGTTTGAGATTACAGCAGTTGTGTTAGGCGGTGATTGCAGTGTTTACGGGTCAGTACAATCATACGGTTGATACAAAAGGCAGGTTGATAATTCCCTCAAAATTCCGGGAGATTCTTGGAGATCAGTTTTGGGTTTCGAAGGGGATGGATGGCTGCCTGTTTGCGTTTGCCAATGATGACTGGAAGATGTTTGAAGACAAGCTGAAAGCACTGCCGATTACAAATAAGAATGCCAGAAAATTTGCCCGCTTCTTCCTGGCAGGCTCTGCAGAGGTGGAGTTGGACAAGCAGGGAAGAATTCTTTTACCCCAGCATTTGAGAGAATTTGGAGAGATTGATAAAGATGTGGTCCTGGTGGGGGTAGGAAGCAGAATTGAGATCTGGGACCGTGACAAGTGGAATGCTGAGAATTCTGACGATGATATGGATGCCATCGGCGAATCCATGGAAAGCATCGGCATCACGATTTAAGATGAAAGGCCGGATAAACGGAGAAAAATACAGATAACCTGAGCAAAATAGGAAAAACCGGAGGAAAACGAACCGGACAGAAAGGATACTACTTATGGAATTTAATCATTATTCCGTGCTGTTGGCGGAAACAATTGAACAACTGCATATAAAGCCGGGTGGTATCTATGTGGACGGTACGCTGGGAGGTGCCGGACATGCTTCTGAAGTGTGTAAGAGGCTTGAGGGAGGCAGATTTATCGGTATCGACCAGGATGAGGACGCTATTAAAGCAGCCGGTGAGCGGCTGGCGCCGTTCGGGGACAAGGTGACCATCCTGCGGAATAATTACTGTAACATGAAAGCTGCCTTGGCGGAGCTTGGCATTGACAAAGTGGACGGAATCGTACTGGATCTGGGAGTTTCTTCCTACCAGCTGGATACGGAAGAGAGAGGTTTCTCTTATCGGTTCGATGCACCTCTCGATATGAGAATGGACAGGCGTCAGACCATGACGGCACGTACCATTGTCAATGAATATTCTGAGATGGAGCTTTTCAGGATCATCAGAGATTACGGAGAAGACCAGTTTGCCAAGAATATAGCAAAACACATTGTGATAGAAAGGGCAAAGAAGCCCATAGAAACGACATTTGAGCTGAACGAAATCATCAAAGCTTCCATTCCTGCCAAAATGCGGCAAAATGGACATCCCTCCAAGCAGACATTCCAGGCTATCAGGATTGAGTGCAACAGAGAACTGGAAGTGTTGAGAGATTCGTTGGCGGATATGATAGAGCTGTTACAGCCGGGAGGAAGACTTTGTATCATTACCTTCCACTCCCTGGAGGACAGAATCGTTAAGACGGCTTTCAGGAACGCGGAGCATCCGTGTACATGCCCACCGGAATTTCCGGTATGCGTCTGTGGAAAAGTATCGCAGGGCAGGGTAGTAAGCCGTAAGCCTATTTTGCCGGGCAAGGAGGAGCTGGCAGTCAACAGCCGGTCTAAGAGTGCAAAACTGAGAGTATTTGAAAAGGAGTAGGTGGCGATCATGGCGCGTACAGAATATAGAAGCAGCATGAACAATAATAGGAGCAACGTAAGCAGCAACAGAGGCGGCTATAGCAACAGGAGAGGCGCTGACAATGGAAATAGCTACGGCAATAGAAATGGTTATAGCCGAGATGAATACATAAACGATAATTTGGCGCGTAAGCATGACTTTGTCAGAACGCTGGAGGAAGAGCCCCGCCGTTCTATCAGTAACGAAGCCAGAAAGAACAGGGAGAAGGCCCGTCACATGAGTCTGGGTTACGTGATATTCTTAGTGGCAGCACTTTGCTGCACCGGTGTGGTTTTAGTGAATTACCTGCAGATTCAGTCTAATGTAACCAGAGCAGCCGAGGTGGTAGCGGATAAGGAACAGGAGCTGAACAATTTGAAGCTCAGCAATGACGAAACGCTTAATCGCATTAACAGCAGCATCGATGTTGAAGAAATCAAACGGATTGCAATTGGAGAACTGGGGATGACTTATGCATCAGAGGGACAGATCATAACATATACCAGTGAAGGAAATGATTACCTGAGACGTGTTGCAGGAGATTAGAGGTGCTGTAAGTGAGTGAGCAAAGTAAACCCAGGAAATTTACGATAAAAATGCAGAAAAAGCTGGTAGTACTGTTCTTTTTTGTACTGCTGGCTTTTGCCGGATTATGCATCAGACTATATTGGATCTCCAGAGAAGACGGAGAAAAGTATAAAAAACAAGTATTGTCCCAGCGAGGCTACGACAGTACCACACTGCCTTTTAAACGGGGAGATATTGTGGATACAAATGGCACCACATTGGCGACGAGTGAAAAGGTGTATAATCTGATCATTGATGCCAAGAACATGCTGTATTCGGATCAGAAATATCTTGAACCCACTATCGAGGCCCTGAATACTTATTTTGGACTTGATTCAGGTGAGGTACGAGAGTATGTTACCACTCATACTACCTCGTCTTACAAAGTGATGAAGAAGCAGCTGACCTATGATGAAATCAAGGATTTCAAGGCTGCTATGAATGAAAAAGACAGCCTGATCAAAGGCGTATGGTTCGAAGAGGAATATAAAAGGATTTATCCCAACAATTCTCTGGCCTGTGATATGATAGGTTTTACGGGAAAAGACAACGTGGGAAGTTACGGTCTGGAAGAGTATTACAATGATATTCTGAACGGTACCAACGGAAGAGAGTATGGTTATCTGACAGCAGATTCCACGCTGGAGCGGACGGTGAAGCCTGCAGTAGACGGCTATACCATACATACTACTATAGATGCCAATATTCAGGCTATAGTGGAAAAATATTTAAAACAGTTCAATGATGAGCATACCAATGGGGTGAGGGCCGGTAACGGTGCGGAAAATCTCGGCGCTATTGTATATAATGTCAAAACAGGAGAAGTACTGGCAATGGCCAACTATCCTTATTATGACCTGAACAATACAAAAGATACCTCGGTTTTGCTGGGCTCTATGATGGTAGAAGAAATAGAAAATGAAAACGGCTATAAGGAACTGAACAGAACAGATACGGTGATTACGGAAGAAATCATAAATGGCTGGAGCCAGGATGAACTTTATTTGAATCTGAATTATCTGTGGAAAAATTTCTGTATTGCAGAAACGTATGAACCCGGTTCTACGGCGAAGCCCTTTACCGTAGCAGCGGCGCTGGAATCCGGGGCAATAACAGGCAAGGAAGTGTACCAGTGCAATGGCGTGCTGGTAAGAGGCGGCCATAATATTCACTGTCACGGCGGCTATGGTCATGGCCCTGTTACAGTACAGAACTCCATTGCATGGTCATGTAACGTGGCACTGATGAAGATTGCAGAGACACTTGGAGCGGAAGGCTTCTGCAAATTCCAGGAGATCTTCAATTTCGGGTTAAAGACCAATATCGATCTGGCAGGGGAAGCACGGACTGCGGGACTTCTGTGGCCTTTGGAAAACATGAAGGAAGCAGACCTTGCGACCAACTCCTTCGGACAGAACTTTAATGTAACCATGATTCAGATGATTGCCGGTTATAGTGCCCTGATCAATGGCGGTTATTATTATGAACCCCATGTAGTGGACAAGATTACCAATTCATCAGGCGCTACCATTGAGAACATTGAACCCAGAATTTTAAAACAGGTAGTTTCCGAGTCCACATCCGAAAAGATCAGACAGTATTGCAGAGCAACAGTTATGGAAGAGGGCGGAAGTTCAAGAACCGGTGCAACGGCAAGACCGGCAGGATATGCCATCGGTGGTAAGACCGGTACAGCCCAGACCCTTCCCAGAGGGAACGGAGAATATGTAGTATCCTTTATGGGACATGCACCTGCAGATGATCCCGAAATTGCTATTTACGTAGTAGTGGACAGAGCCAATGCAGAGAGACAGGATAAGGCAAGTTATGCTACCGGTATCGTTCGCAATATTCTGACAGAGATTTTACCATATTTGAATATATATATGACTGAAGAGCTTTCCGAAGACGAAATCAAAGAACTGGAAGCCAAACAGCTGGAAATTACCAGCCGGTACACCCAGACCCCGGAGCAGGATGATCTGGAACAGATTCAGGGTGAAGGCAGCGGCGAGGACACAGGTGAAGGAGAGCAGGGAGAGAATCAGCCTGATTGGATGAGTTTTCCCATAGACCCTGAGACCGGATACCGTGTGGACCCTTCTACCGGAAATTATCTGGATGCCGAGACAGGAGAGCTGATCAATAAGACCGTTGATGCGATTCCGTCAGATATGAACTGATTAAATGGAGAGTAATGAATCCTGCTTTACCGGAATAGAGTATAGTAATACCGTTATGCAGGATGTTATATGCTCAGTAGACTCAAAAAAACAGCGCACAAGAAGAAAATCACCATAGCAGTTGTGCTTTGTATTCTGGTGTTAGTGGGATTATTTTGCAGACTCGTTTACCTTATGGTGTGGAAAGCAGATTATTATTCCCGGCTGGCTACAGAACTGCACGAAAGGGAACGAAGCATCAAGGCGGCAAGAGGCAGGATCATAGATTGTAATGGTACAGTGATTGCAGATAACAGAACAGTCTGTACCGTATCTGTTATCCATAGTCAGATAGAAGATGCCGATGCCGTAATCGATATGCTGTGTAAAGAGTTGGAACTGTCCCGGGAATATGTAACGAAAAGAGTGGAAAAATACAGCTCCATCGAGAGAATTAAAAGTAATGTAGATAAAGAAATTGGTGACCGCATCCGGGAGTACGACCTGGCCGGAGTGAAGGTGGACGAAGACTATAAGCGCTATTATCCATATAGTGAGCTTGCCAGTAAAGTACTTGGCTTTACCGGCAGTGACAATCAGGGCATCATTGGCCTGGAGGTAGTTTATGATGAATATCTGGAAGGAACCTCCGGTACTATTTTGACGGTGACCGATGCCGCCGGTATTGAGATAGAGGAAGAGGGAGAACGCAGGATAGAACCCATAAATGGGAAAGACCTGTACGTCAGCCTGGACATGAATATACAGTCCTATGCCACACAGCTTGCCGAACAGGCCATGGCTACCAAGGAGGCAGAAAGCGTATCTATCCTGGTTATGAATCCTCAGAATGGTGAAATCATGGCAATGGTCAATGTGCCGGAATTTGATCTGAACAACCCGTATGAACTGCCGGAAGGGACAGACAGCAGTGTATCTGATAAGGAAAAGCAGGAGCTTTTGAATCAGATGTGGCGAAACAGCTGCATCAACGATACCTATGAGCCGGGCTCCACCTTTAAGATCATTACAGCAGCAGCCGGCCTGGAGGAGGGAGTGGTGACGCCGCAGAGTACCTTCAGCTGTCCCGGATATATTATTGTAGATGACAGAAAGATCAGATGCCACAAGGTGGCAGGCCATGGCGGTGAGACTTTCGTACAGGGCACTATGAATTCCTGTAACCCGGTATTTATTACCGTGGGCTTGAGATTGGGAGTTGATAAATATTATGAATACTTTGAAAAATTCCGGCTAAAGACGAAAACAGGTGTTGATCTTCCCGGAGAAGCAGGAACTATCATGCACCGCAAAGAGGATATGGGAAATGTAGAGCTGGCAACTGTATCTTTCGGGCAGTCTTTCCAGATTACTCCAATACAGCTGGTAACCACCGTTTCTTCTATTATTAATGGAGGCAACAGGGTGACACCGCATTTTGGTGTAAAAGTGATGAATGCGCAGGGAACTGAGATTGAGTTACTCGAATATCCGGTACAGGAGGGGATTGTATCAGAGGAGACATCAGCTACCATGAGAGAGATCCTGGAACTGGTAGTGTCCGAAGGGTCCGGTAAGAATGGTAAGGTGGAGGGGTTCAGGATAGGAGGCAAGACGGCTACCAGTCAGACACTTCCGCGAGGCACCGGAAGGTATATCGCATCTTTTATCGGATTTGCTCCGGCAGATGATCCGCAGGTCATTGCACTTGCTATTGTAAATAATCCTCAGGGGGTGTATTATGGAGGACAGGTGGCAGCGCCTATCGTCAGACAGCTTTTTGAAAATATTCTTCCCTATTTGGGAATTATGAACTATAATGAAGAGTAAGTTGTAAAATATGGAGGTCTTATTATGAAAGGACAAAAGTATCTGGTAGTCGGTTCGGGTATCAGTGGAATAGCAGCAGTAAAGCTCCTTGAGACACAGGGGGCAGAGGTAATTTTATATGACAGTAATGAAAAGTTGACTGAGCAGGATTTAAAAGATAAGCTTCCGGCAGATTCTAAAGCAATCTGTGTCACAGGGGAAGTGCCTGCAGATCTTGCAGTGGACAAAATTGTGCTTAGTCCGGGGGTTCCCACAGATCTTCCTTGGATCAATCATATGAGAGACTGCGGTATCCCTATTTTAGGTGAGATTGAATTGGGATATTTATGTGAGCAGGGTAAAGTGGCTGCCATTACCGGCACCAACGGAAAGACCACAACGACTACTTTGGTAGGCGAAATCATGAAAGCGCACCTGGGCAAAGAGAAAGTATTTGTGGTGGGCAATATCGGCAATCCTTACACCCTGGAATCCATGAAAACAGCACCGGATACTGTGACAGTAGGAGAAATCAGCAGCTTCCAGCTGGAGACGGTACATACATTCCACCCGAAGGTATCGGCGATATTAAATATCACGCCGGATCATTTGAACAGACATCATACCATGGAGGCTTATGTGGCAGCCAAGGAAGCAATTGCGGCTGCACAGACGAAAGAAGATATCTGTGTATTGAACTATAATGATGCTTATACCCGTGATTTTGGAAGCCGCTGCCCGGCAAAGGCAGTATTCTTCTCTTCCAAAGAGGAACTTTCTGAAGGCTATTTCTTAAGAGGAGATATGATATGTCTTGCTGAAGACGGCAAAGTAACAGAACTTATGAATATCTACACCGATATGAATCTGGTAGGAATTCATAATGCGGAAAATGTTATGGCAGCAATTGCTATCGCAAGGGGAATGCAGGTTCCTATGGAAACTATCCTACAGGTGATTAAAGTGTTTAAGGCGGTAGAGCATAGAATCGAGTTTGTGGCCACCAAGGGCGGCGTAGATTATTACAACGATTCCAAGGGAACCAACCCGGATGCCGCTATCCAGGGGATCCGTGCCATGAGAAAGCCTACTGTTCTGATTGCAGGGGGCTATGATAAACAGAATGAATACGATGAATGGATCGAGAGCTTTGACGGGAAAGTAAAATGGCTGGTGCTGATCGGACAGACAAGAGAGAAGATAGCAGAATGTGCCAGAGCCCATGGCATCGAGCAGATCCGTTTTGCAGATACCTATGATGAATGCCTGAAGCTTTGTACCGAACTGGCTGAAGCAGGCGATGCCGTACTGCTATCTCCGGCTTGCGCCAGCTGGGGAATGTTCCCTAATTATGAGGTTAGGGGCAAGTTGTTTAAAGAATATGTAAATGGTCTTAAGGAGTGATGCCGGTGGCTGCACAAAGCGGAAATCGTAAAAAGAAGAACAATAAATCTGAATACTTTTTTGATTACAGCCTGTTGTTTATTATCTTATTCCTGTTGGGCTTTGGTATGCTGATGATTTACTCTGCCAGCTCTTATACGGCTTATCTGGAATATGGGGATTCTGCCAAGTATCTGAAGAAACAGCTGATGGCAGGTATCCTGGGATTGGCTGCTATGATAGTGGTGGCCAATATTCCCTATCATTTCTGGGAAAGATTTGCTGTCCTTGCCTATTTATTATCAATAGCCATTATACCGGTGGTGCTTACACCTCTTGGTATATCCAGCCACGGTGCCAGAAGATGGTTCAGGATTCCGGGAATCCCGTTCCAGGTGCAGCCGGCGGAAGTTGTTAAACTGTGTATGATTCTGTTTCTGGCATGCCTGGTGTGCAAGCTGGGGAAAAAAGCCGGTACTTTTAAAGGCTTCCTTTTGATGTTCCTGGCACCCCTGCCTCAGGCAATTATGATCTGGAAAATTACAAGTAATCTGAGTTCTGCCATTATTGTAGTGGGCATTTCTGTGCTGATGATTTTTGTGGCGGATCCCCATTATAAGAAATATCTTGTGATAGGAGGAACGGGAGTTGCGGGAGTTGTAGCGCTTGTCTATGCCATTATCAATATGGAGACAGCCGAAGGCGGTTTCCGAATCAAGAGAATTGCCATCTGGCTTCATCCGGAGACTGACCCGAGCGGCACCGGTTTCCAGACGTTACAGGCCCTTTATGCCATCGGCAGCGGCGGTATCTGGGGGAAAGGTCTTGGACAGAGTATGCAGAAGCTGAATTTCCTCCCGGAAGCCCAGAACGATATGATCTTCTCTATTATCTGTGAGGAGTTGGGATTATTCGGTGCAGTGGCTGTTATTTTGATGTTTATTCTGCTGCTCTGGAGAATGATGATCATAGCTAACAATGCACCGGATCTGTTCGGTGCCATGCTGGTAGTAGGCGTGATCGGCCATATTGCCATTCAGGTTATTTTAAATATTGCAGTAGTAACCAACAGTATTCCCAATACAGGAATTTCCCTGCCTTTTATCAGTTACGGCGGTTCTTCTGTTCTGTTCTTATTAATAGAGATGGGACTGGTGCTCAGTGTGGCCAAAGGAATACAGCTGAAAGAAGTATAGTACAAGGTACAGGGTACAAGTCCGGCACATAGAATAAATCAGGTTATAATTTTTGAAACCGGATGGTGCTATATGGAAGCGATTCATGTTCACGGAGGTGTCAGTCTGCAGGGCAGCGTCAGAATACATGGTTCTAAAAATGCTGCTCTGCCGATTCTGGCGGCAACGATACTTACAAAGGATGAAAGTATCATCAGTAATTGTCCCAGAATCCTGGATGTGTATCAGATGCTTCAGCTTCTGAATGCGCTGGGCTGCAGAGTCTGCTGGGAAGGGAATGGTATCAGGGTAGACGCCGGTGAGGTAACACAGTCCATGATGCCGGCAGAAGCCATCACAGGTATGCGTTCTTCGCTGTTCCTGATGGGGGCTTTACTTGGACGCAACGGAGAAGTTGTGATGGAGTATCCCGGGGGATGCGTTATTGGCAAAAGGCCGATTGATATGCATCTTGAGGCACTGAAACAGATGGGAGCGGTCTTTGAGGAAAAGAACGGCAAAATCTGCGGGAAGGCGCCGGGCGGACTGCATGGTGCGGAGATTCACTGGAACATTTCAAGCGTGGGAGCTACGGAGAATATCATTCTTGCAGCGGTTACTGCACAGGGAAAGACGCGGATCTGCGGTGCTGCCAGGGAACCGGAGGTGGAGCATCTGTGCAGATATCTTCTTGCCTGCGGTGCAGACATTGAGGGGGTTGGCACAGACTGCCTGTGCATCACCGGCGGAAACGTATTACGGGGAACCCAATATACAGTACCGGCTGATCGAATCGTAGCAGGCACTTACCTCTTTGCCTGTCTGGCTGCGGGGGGGAACATCTTATTGGAGGAGGCTCCCACAGAACAGATGGCATCGGTGATAGAACTGGCTTCTTCTATGGGAGCAGAGTGCCAGAAAGCTCAGAACGGGCTGTATGTGCAGGCTCCGGAAAGACTGCGTGGGGTTAGGGAACTCATTACTTTGCCATACCCTGATTTCCCTACGGACCTTCAATCGGTGGCGCTTACAGCAATGACAGCCGCTGACGGAGAATGTCTGATTGAAGAGACAATTTTTGAAAATCGCTTCCGCGTAGTGGAGCCTTTGCAGGAGATGGGAGCTGATATCCGCAAGTTGGATGCAGCCAGAGTAATCGTAAAGGGACCTGTCAGGCTAAAAGGGTGCAAAGTGGAAGCTGTAGAGCTGAGAGGGGGTGCAGCACTGGTAGTGGCAGGACTGATCGCAGAGGGAGAAACTGTTATCAGAGGGTGCCGCTATATCGGCAGAGGCTATGAGAATATCTGTCGGGATCTCAGAGAGTTAGGAGCGCGGATTTACAGTGTATAACAGGAATAAGAAGAGAAGAATCATATGGTTGTCTGTAGTAGCGGCAGCCCTTTGTATTCTGGCAATGATACTGATTGCTTTAATGAAAAGATATACCGTGCAGTCGGTGTATGTGGAGGGCAATGAGCATTATTCCCAGGAGGAAATCAAAGAATTTGTGATGCAGGGACCATTGGGAAATAATTCACTTTATCTGTCTTTAAAGTACCGAAATAAAGGAATTGAAAATATTCCTTTCGTGGATGTGATGGATGTAGATATCCTTTCACCGGATACGATCAAGATTATCGTATATGAAAAAGCACTTGCAGGTTATATCCAGTATATGGATTCCTACATGTATTTTGATAAAGACGGATATGTGGTGGAATGCTCCGATGTGAAGACAGAGGGTGTTCCCCAGATAACCGGACTTACCTTTGACTATATGGTGCTTGAGGAAAAATTACCGGTAGAGGATGAAACTGTGTTTGATAATATTATGAACCTCACCAAACTGTTGGACAAGTATGAACTGGAAGCTGACATTATATTTTTCCATTCATCGGGAGAAATTACCATTTATTTTGGAGATATCAAGGCAGCATTAGGTGATGACAGCAGTCAGCTGGAGAACAAAATGATGCTTCTGCCCCAGTTCCTGTCGAAACTGGAAGGGAAAAAGGGGACATTGCGGATGGAAAATCTGACGCAGGACAGAACGGATGTTTCTTTTCAGCAGGAAGAGTAGAAAAAGAGCAGAAAAAGCGAAAGAAACATTGCAAATTTCTAAAAAAATGTGTTGATTAATTTGTAAAATGATTATATGATAGAATATATGGAATTTAAAAGAATGAAGGAGGACGAACCTTTGCTGGAGATTAAGACAAACGATGCTGAATCTGCTGCCAAGATCATAGTAGTAGGTGTTGGTGGAGCAGGTAACAATGCTGTGAATAGAATGGTAGATGAAGAGATTGATGGTGTAGATTTTATTGGGGTGAATACCGATAAGCAGGCTTTAAAGCTGTGTAAGGCTCCCAGGATTTTACAGATCGGTGAGAAGCTCACCAAGGGACTTGGTGCAGGTGCCAAGCCTGAAATCGGTGAGAAAGCTGCTGAGGAAAGTGCTGAAGATATCGCAGCGGCTCTGCAGGGTGCAGATATGGTATTTGTAACGTGTGGTATGGGAGGCGGAACCGGTACCGGTGCAGCTCCTGTAGTTGCTAAGATTGCCAAGGAGATGGGTATCCTGACCGTTGGTGTAGTAACGAAACCTTTCCGTTTTGAAGCTAAAGTACGTATGACCAATGCTTTGTCAGGTATTGAGAAAATTAAAGAGAATGTGGACACCCTTATCGTTATCCCTAATGATAAGCTGCTTGAGATCGTAGACAGAAGAACTACCATGCCGGAAGCCTTGAAGAAAGCCGATGAAGTACTTCAGCAGGCTGTACAGGGAATCACTGACCTGATCAATGTACCCGCTATCATCAATCTGGACTTTGCCGATGTACAGACTGTTATGAAGGACAAGGGTATCGCACATATCGGTATCGGAGAAGGCAAGGGCGATGACAAGGCCCTGGAAGCTGTCAAGATGGCAGTAGAGAGCCCTCTTCTTGAGACCACAATTTCCGGTGCTTCCCACGTAATTATCAATGTATCCGGAGATATTACATTGTCAGATGCTTCTGACGCAGTAAGCTATGTACAGGATATGGCAGGAGAAGAAGTAAACATCATCTTCGGTGCCATGTATGATGATACCAGGTCCGACAGCTGTGTGATCACAGTAATTGCTACCGGCCTGGAAGATGCTGCAATAGCTCCTCAGAGCAAGACTGTTCATACGAATGTGCCTCCTTATCGTAATCCAATGGGACATACTGTTCCCAACACACTGCAGGGAATGAACCAGCCCAGACAGCAGACACAGTCTTATGGACAGGGCAATTATACACAGCCTGGCTATGGACAGGCAGGCTATGGTCAGAATGGCTATGCACAGCAGAATTACAATCAGAATGCTGCAGCACAGACTACACAGGCTCAGCCCGGCTATACACAGCCCAAGCCTGCTGTTTCCAGACCTCTGACCGGCATTAACCGTCCTGCCGATATCAGAAGTTCTGTGGAAGAGAAGTCCCTGAAGATTCCCGATTTCCTGCAGAGAAAGTAATTATACATACTATATATAATTACGCATATTCAATAATGAATCGTGACAAGGCGTTTCACTTCGTGATTACTGTAAATCATGAGGTGAGACGTCTTGTTTTGCGTTTTTGGCAAATATACAGTTGTCGAATAACGTAGATAAAATAAGAGGAAACACTGTCCTTTTCTGACAAATTCCGCAACGTTTAACAGGTATACTGTAGAGGAGAAAGGAGCAGAAAGGTGTATTACGAAATTTACATAGACAGTCTGTTGTTAGTCAATTTTGTCATGAATCTGTATTGCCTGGAACTGGTGAACCTGATCTGTCTGCGCACTGCCACGCGCAGGAGAATTCTGTTGGGAGCTGTTCTGGGCGCTGTTTTGTATCTGATTCCTTTTCTGCTTCCGGGAGAAGGATGGTTAAAGATACTGATATTATTTCCGGCGGCTGCGGCTCTCATGATATTTATGACATTCAGACTAAAAAGTCTAAGGGCTTTTGCCCGCATGTTTTCGTTGTTGCTTTTTTCTTCCTGCGCACTGGGAGGATGCATGACTCTGCTTCTTAGAATGCTGCCGAAATCCCAGGGAGTCCTGACAGGAGTCGTTGGTATCATGGGAATCGGCGGCATTGTTTTTCTGGAGGCAGCGCATCTGGTGAGTAAGAGCAGGGGAGCGGACATCTGTAAAGTGGAGCTGATCGGAAAAGGAGCCAGGATCACGGTGAATGCACTGATTGACAGTGGAAACGGACTGGTGGAGCCGGTGAGCGGAAAGCCTGTATGCATTTTGGAAAAAAGTATATTCAAAGGATTATGGCTGAATGGACAGCCGGAAGGTTTTCGGGTGATCCCGTATCATTCTGTTGGGAAAAACAGTGGTATTTTATACGGTTACCTGATCCCGGAAATCATTATCAATAAAGAGGGAATGCTGATAAGCTGTAAGAATATTTACGTAGGGGTTGTGGAGGAAAAACTTGCTTCGGAGGGCGGATATTGTATGATTTTGAATCCGCTGCTTTTGCAGGAAGAGCACAGGAGAACAGGATAGAAAATGAGAAGCGGAGGTAATAACATGATCATAAAGATAGCCATACCGGGCAGGCTGCAGTTTAAAATGGTGCGCCGGGAAAATATCCTCCTGCCCAAGAGGGGGGATATTCATTACATAGGGGGCGCAGAGGTACTGCCGCCGCCGCTGGAAACAGAGAAAGAGACAGAGGTCATAAATGATCTGGGAACGGAATTCGAGGATGAAGCCAAATCCATTTTGATCGAGCACAATCTAAGACTGGTGGTATATATTGCCAAGAAATTCGACAATACAGGAGTGGGAGTGGAGGACTTAATCTCCATTGGAACCATTGGGCTGATCAAATCTATTAATACCTTTAATCCCAACAAAAACATCAAACTGGCCACTTATGCGTCACGATGTATCGAAAATGAGATCCTGATGTATTTAAGGCGCAACAGCAAGACAAGGCTGGAGGTATCTATAGATGAGCCGCTGAATGTGGACTGGGATGGTAATGAACTGCTTCTGTCAGACATTCTGGGAACAGATGAGGATGTGATTTACAAGGATCTGGAAAATGAAGTGGAACGTAAGCTCCTGTTAAAAGCTGTCAGCAAGTTGTCCGAAAGAGAGAAAACTATTATCAATCTGCGTTTTGGTCTGGGGACAAGAGACGGACAGGAGATGACCCAGAAAGAGGTTGCCAGCCTTCTTGGAATTTCCCAGTCATACATATCACGATTGGAAAAGAAAATCATGAAACAGCTGAAAAAGGAAATGAGCAGTTGCACCTGACTGCTCATTTTCTCTTGGCAAAACAGCAGGGATAGTATATACTAATAAGATGGACATATCGTCCGATAAAATGATACAGAAAGCAGTTGAGGATGCCAAAATGATTCAACGTGAAGATATATTATCCATGGAATATTTGAAGAAGACGGAGTTTACCGGGTGCCACCAGGGGATGCGCTATCGCCTGGAGGGAGTAAGCGGTGAGGACGGTAAGAAATTGAAAGTGACGGTTTGGCCGGAGCCTTTTAACTTCTTTAAGACACCTGAGGAAAAGAAGCAGAGCGCAGAGTTTGCCTTTGCGGAGGATGGTGTAGTGGAAGCTGTGGCGTGGATGAATGAGAGGCTGGTTCAGGATCATGATAAATGGGAACGTTCCTGGGACAGATGGACAGACTATAAGATGGAGTAAGTTATGTTAAAATATATTATCAAAGATATTGTATCAGTGCTGCATTTTGCACCATATGGAATTGCGGCAGGGGGAGTAGTATTCCTGTTCTGTGTACTGATGAACGCATGGCGAACCGTCAGGGGAAAAAAGAAAGTGCCGGTGCGGCCGGCTGTGTGTTTCTATATGTATGTGGTGATTATTTTGGCAATCACCTTTTTCTCCAGAGAGAATGGATCCGGTAAAGGCGTGGATCTGGAATTGTTTTCTACTTGGGGTATCAATATCAGGAACAATGCTTACGTCATCGAAAATATTCTGCTGTTCATTCCTTATGGTTTTGTATGTCCTTGGCATATGGAAAAGGCAAGAAGCTTTCTTAGGTGTTCCGAGATCGGCTTCTTTACCAGTTTTGCTATAGAATGTATGCAGCTGGTGACACACAGAGGTGTTTTTCAAATTGATGATATTCTTACAAATCTCGTGGGGAGCATGATCGGTTATATTTTTTTTCGATGTGCTTTCCCTCACGCAAAAGAGAATTCCTGATAAGAAATTCCTTTTGCGCTGAAAAACAGTTGGCAGGCTAGGCGGTCAGATAGGAGCGCATGGTTCGGAGCGCACTTTTCTCAAGACGTGATACTTGTGCCTGTGAGATGCCGATGATCTCGGCAACCTCCATCTGGGTCTTTCCCTCGAAGAAGCGCAGAGATATGATCTCATGCTCTCTGGAATTCAGTTTTTTCATAGCTTCACTCAATGACAGATGCTCTACCCATGTCTCTTCCTTGTTTTTCTTATCACTGATCTGATCCATGACGTAGAGGGTATCACCTCCGTCAGTGAAGATGGGCTCGTACAGACTCATGGGATTCTGGATAGCATCCATAGCATAGACGATATCTTCTTTAGAGATACCTACCTCGGCGGCGATTTCTTCGATGGTAGGTTCTTTTAAGTTTTTCCTGGTAAGATTCTCCCTGGCATAGATTGCTTTATAAGCAGTATCCTTTAAGGATCGGGATACCCGGATGGTATTATTATCCCGTAAGAATCTTCTTATTTCACCGATGATCATAGGTACTGCATATGTGGAAAACTTTACATTTAAGGTGGAGTCGAAATTATCGATTGCTTTTATCAGGCCGATGCATCCGATCTGGAACAGATCGTCTACGTTTTCATTACTCGAAGAGAAGCGTTTGATAACACTTAAGACCAGACGCAGATTCCCTTCGATATATTTTTCTCTGGCCTGTTTGTCCCCGGCTTCGATTCTCGTAAAAAGTGCCTCTTTTTCTTCTGCTTTTAAGAGCGGAAGCCTGGATGTGTTCACGCCGCAGATTTCTACTTTTCCCTGTGCCATTTATGCTGCCTCCCTGTTTACTGTGTGAAAAATCATTTCTTTTATCTTTGGCAGAACTACTGTTATCATTATGTGCGATTCCGGACAGGATATACTTCCCAAATAGAAAAAAGGTTACTGTAAGCAGGAGGATGATTGTAACAAAAAAGTGTGTCCGAAGAAGTCTTTGGAGAATATATTATAGAAAAAGCGAGAATGGTGAAAATATGCTTTTTTCAGAACTGAAATGTAAGGATGTTATCAATATCAGGGACTGTAAGAAACTTGGGCGCGTATGTGATCTGGAATTTGATGAATGCAGCGGCTGTATTCGCAAGATCATGGTCCCGGGATGCAACAGAGTATTCAGCTTTATGCGATGTGAGCCTGAAATTGTCATTCCTTTTAAAGACATCAGACAGATTGGCCCTGATATCATACTGGTTGACATAAAGTGTTAAAAAGAGGGTTTTTCATTGACAGACAGAGGCAAATACATTACAATGTAAAAAAAGAATATGCCTTAATTTTGGCAGAACGGAGGTACCAATGAAGTGTCCTTACTGCAGCCGTGAAAATACAAGAGTCATTGATTCCAGACCTGCCGAGAACAATGCAATCCGCCGCAGAAGAGTCTGTGATGAATGTGGAAGACGTTTTACCACATATGAAAAGGTGGAAACGATTCCGCTGATCATTATTAAAAAAGATGAGAACAGGGAAGCTTATGACCGTACTAAGCTGGAAGGCGGCATTCTTCGTGCCTGTCATAAGAGACCGGTAAGCGCGGAACAGATATCCGGCCTGGTAAATGAGGTGGAGAATGAACTCTATGATATGGGAGCCCTTGAGATATCTTCTCAGGTCATAGGGGAAATGGTAATGAATAAGATGAAGGACCTGGACGCCGTAGCATATGTACGTTTTGCCTCTGTTTACCGGGAATTCAAAGATATTAATACGTTTATGGACGAGCTGAGAAGCGTTCTGAAATGAGCAAGAGAACAAAGAACGAAGTGAAGAGTGAAATAAGGAACGGAAATGGAGCAGAAGAATGACTAAGCTGAGCGAAGATGTTGAATTACAGAAAGCGATGAAGAAAGTTAAGATTGCGGATAAGATCAGACTGGCATGTCTGTTCATTGCGCTGCTTTTGGTGTTGTTTATTTTCTATGGTAATAAATTTGCCATGGAGACATCCTGGTATGCAGGGTGTAAGGCTATGGCCTATCAGCTTTTGGCGCTGGCAGTCATGATCATGCTGGGTGCCACTATCTTAAAGATGGTATTTGCAGCGGCTTATAATCAGCTGTTGAAAAAGAAAAAGCGCAATTGAGAGAGGGTTACATGTTAGAACGTTTTTATCCGGATTATGAAGCCTTAAGTGCTTACAAGATTGATTATGAGAAATTGTACAGACAAGGTTTCAGAGGAATTATTTTTGATATTGACAATACGCTGGTTCCTCACGGGGCACCGGCAGACAAGCAGGCTGTCAGGCTGTTTCGCAGGTTGAAGGCAATCGGGTTTGATACAGTTCTCTTGTCCAACAATAAAGAACCAAGAGTAAAACCTTTCAGTGATCAGGTAAATTCCCGGTATATTTTCAAGGCGGGAAAGCCCGGAAGAGAAGGCTATGAAAAAGCTATGCAGCTGATGGGGACGGATTCGTCTGCCACATTTTTTGTGGGTGATCAGCTCTTTACGGATGTATGGGGGGCTAAGAAGGCGGGAATCCGCACCTATCTTGTGAAACCGATTCACCCCAAAGAAGAGATTCAGATCGTATTAAAGCGAAAGCTGGAGTGGGTTGTACTCTATTTTTATCATCGGAGGAAGAAGAAATCATGATAAACGGACATACCAGGACTTGCGGAGTATTCGGGAATCCTGTAGAACATACATTGTCGCCACTCATTCATAATCACCTGGCAGAGAAGACGGGAGAAAACCTGGTCTATGTGCCCTTTCGTATTCCTCAGGGATATGTAGGAGATGCGGTCAGAGGAGCATTTGCATTAAATCTGTTGGGTTGCAATGTAACGGTACCTTTTAAAAGTGAAGTAATTCCCTATTTAAAACAGATTGATCCGTTGGCAGAGCGGATTGGGGCTGTCAATACACTGGTCAGAGTTGAGGATGGTTTCAAAGGCTATAACACGGACATGCCCGGGCTTTACAGGGCTTTTGAGCGGGATGGTGTGAAGATAGAAGGAGAGGAGGTACTGATCCTGGGTGCCGGCGGTGTTGCCAGGGCTGTAGCTGTACTGCTTGCAGAAAAAGGAGCTTCCAGAATCGTAATTCTGAACCGTACTGTAGATAAAGCACGAAATATTGCCGAAGAAGTCAATGCCTATGCAGGAAGAGAGCTTGTAGAGGTAATACCCATTTCGGAATATGCTGCCCTTGGGGGAAAGCTTCCTGATGGCAGTAATAAGAAGTATCTTGCAATTCAGGCTACCAGTGTGGGCATGCATCCTAAGGTAGATGAAGTACTGATCTCAGATAAAGCTTTCTATGATATGGTTCATACAGGTTACGACCTGATTTTCAATCCGATTGAGACCAGATTCATGGAATGTGTGCAGGAAAATGGCGGCAGAGCTTTCGGTGGTGCAAGAATGCTTTTGTATCAGGGAATCATTGCGTATGAACTGTGGACAGGCAAGAACATCTGTGATGAATTGGCAGATGAAGTATATGAGAAAATGCTGGACGCCCTGAGGAGCAAAAGATGAAACATAACGGAAAGAAGAATCGATATCACAGAAAAATACATGACATAAATGACAAAAAGAAAGATAATCTGGTCTTGATTGGTTTCATGGGAAGCGGAAAGACTTCTGTTGGCATCAGACTTTCCTTTGTTATGAAGCGAGCCATTGAAGATACGGATAAGATGATTGAGAAACGAGAGGGTAAGACGATCAGCGCTATTTTTGCTGAAGAAGGCGAGGCTGTTTTTCGTGAAAAGGAAACAGCACTTTTAAAAGAGTTGTCCGGGACCCTTCATCATAAAATTCTCTCTGTAGGTGGGGGAACGCCTCTCAGGGAGGAAAATCAGAAGCTGTTAAAGCAGATAGGAACTGTAGTATATCTGCGTGTTCAGCCGCAAACTGTCTATGAAAGACTAAAGGATGATAATACCAGACCCCTGCTTCAGTGTGAGAATCCCCTGGAGAGGATCACCGATCTGTTGAATCAGAGGAAGGATATTTATGAATCCGCTGCAGACATAATTGTGGATGTAGATGGGCTGGATATGGAAGAAGTGATTTCCAACATCTTGACAGAATACAATAAACGAGAGAGGAAGAAGAAAATGAAACTGCTTGTGATCAACGGACCGAACCTGAATTTCCTGGGTATCCGTGAGAAGAGTGTGTACGGTACACAGGATTATCAGTATCTTTTAAAAATGATCGAGGATAAAGGAAAGAAAGACGGACATGATATAACTGTATTCCAGAGTAATCATGAGGGTGCTATTATTGACAGGATTCAGGAAGCTTATTTTGATGGAACTGAGGGCATCGTCATTAATCCCGGCGCCTTTACCCATTATAGCTATGCCATAAGAGATGCGCTGGCAAGTATTACGGTACCCAAGGTGGAGATTCATATCTCAGACATAACCCAGAGAGAGGAATTTCGCAAGATTTCCGTGACGGCTCCTGTCTGTGATAAGCAGATATATGGTAAGGGATTGGACGGATATCTCATGGCAATCGACTTTGTCGCAGGTTTTTCAAAGAAATAATTGCTTTTTTCAAAAAAATAGTTGAAAAAAAAGTGTTTTTAGTATAAACTGTTATAGAATTATAACGTGAACCAAATTTAGGAGGAATATATTTATGATTTCTGCAGGCGATTTCAGAAATGGTATTACTATTGAAATGGACAATAATATTTACCAGATTATCGAATTCCAGCATGTTAAACCGGGAAAGGGCGCAGCTTTCGTTAGAACGAAGCTGAAGAACATCAAGAGTGGTGGCGTTGTGGAGAAGACCTTCAGACCTACCGAGAAATGCCCTCAGGCACGTATTGATAGAAAAGATATGCAGTATCTCTATGAAGATGGTGATTTATACTACTTCATGGATACCGAGACCTATGATCAGGTTGCTCTGAATACCGATACAGTAGGCGATGCACTGAAGTTCGTAAAAGAGAACGAGATGTGTAAGGTATGTTCCCACAACGGCAGCGTATTTTCAGTTGAGCCTCCTCTCTTCGTAGAGTTGGAGATTACTGAAACAGAGCCCGGCTTCAAGGGTGATACCGCTACAGGTGCTTCCAAGCCCGCTGTAGTTGAGACAGGAGCTACCGTTTATGTACCTCTGTTCGTTAACCAGGGAGACAAGATCAAGATTGATACCAGAACCGGAGAGTATCTGTCCCGCGTATAATGCATATAATTTATCTGCAACTTGTAAGACAATGGATTTTCTGATCCATTGTCTTTTTCATTGCCTAAAGTGTTCAAAATACTAAAGGCAGTATGAAAAGACAAATTCTAAACATTCAAGGCCCTATCGGCCGGATTTTCCATTTGGATACAAAGAATAATAAAAATGAAAGGATATTGCTATGAATAGTAAAGATTTTACAGCTAAAGTGCAGGCTGAAATTTCCGGACGACTGGGTCCGGATTACAGAGTCAGTGTCAAAGAAATTGTAAAGAATAATGGAGTAATACTGCATGGTATGCTGATTTACAACAAGGAGCAGAATGTCACACCCACTATTTATCTGGATACTTTCCGGGAAAAATATGAAGCGGGAGAGTCCTGGGACAGTATTATAGATAGAATCCTGATAAGTTACAGAAATGGTATGCCGGTGAAACCTGTTGATATGGATTTTTTCAAAAATTTTGAGAAAGTAAAAGACCGGATAGCATATAAGATAATTAATGCAGAAAAAAATAAAGATCTGCTGAAAGAGATTCCGCACATCAGATTCTTAGACCTTGCAGTTTGCTTCTATTATGCTTTTTCACATGAAGAACTGGGGAATGGTTCTATTCTGATACATAATCAGCAGATGGAAATCTGGAATGCCAGTACAGTAGAATTGCTTAAACTTGCGCAAAAGAATACGAGAAAGATATTTGATGTGGAATTGACTGATATGGAGAATATCCTTTCGGGGATGATCAGCAGTGAAATGGCAGAAGGGAATATGGAAATGCTTGAGAACTTAAATATGTCAGAAGCAATTCCCATGAAAGTGCTTAGTAACAGGAGGCATATATATGGAGCTGTCGTCATAATCCTACCGGGCGTATTACAGGATATCGCGGAGGAAATGAATGCCAATCTGTTCATTCTGCCCAGCTCTGTGCATGAAGTAATCTTAATGGCCGATACCAGACAGGAAGAGCCACAGGCAATGCGTGAGATGGTGATGGAAGTCAACGAGACACAGGTATTGCCGGAAGAAATTCTTTCTGATCATGTATACTATTATGATAGAGAAAAGAGAGAAATCTGTATCGTAGCATAGTTCAGCCCGCGCCTGCGGCGCTTCCCGCTGCTTTGAGGCTGCCCTTGCTCATATACCGGCGCTCAGTACAACCCTATACGTAAGCGCAAAATCATGCGAGCATGATTTGTGCGCCTACGTCCAGGGTTGACTGAACTGTTACCGAACTGTAAAAAATGTTGAAAAAAATTGAAAATAGTTGTTGACAAAAGTAAAGGGTGGTGATACAATCATATTCGTTGCGACGGTAAAGTAAATCGACCGGATGCGACAAACAACTTTAATAAGTTGAAAAACTTAAAAAGAAGTTGAAAAAAATAAAAAAAGTTGTTGACAAAACAGAAAACCTGTGATAAGATAACAGAGTTGCTGCGGAACACAACAGCAAACAGTACCTTGACAAATAAACAGTAATGCAACCCTGAAGATTCCAAGAGAAATAGTCAGCCAAGCAACTTGGATGACAACTCTGGATTTATTCAGAGGATACGAACGAATCGTATCAAGAACGAGTGAGACTTCTACAAAGAAGGATCACAACCCAAAAAAACAGTAAGTTCAGGAAGCTTGACCAGAAATGGCAAAGCGGAATGAAGCCAGTTAGTAACTGGCAGGCAAACTTTTTAACATGAGAGTTTGATCCTGGCTCAGGATGAACGCTGGCGGCGTGCCTAACACATGCAAGTCGAACGGACT
>JBGVLR010000157.1:0-6765 GCA_045124375.1 Acetatifactor sp. | reverse complement strand
AGAAGCGGATTTCTCCGGCAGCTTTGAAAAATTCAATCTCTATGACAATCGGTTCAGCCGCGTGCTGGGGCAGATCGCCTTCACCGGCTTTGGCAGTTCCGGCTCCATCCTGTCCTCCAGCCCGGAGTTTACCACGGGCGGTATGCTGCCCAAATGCTGGCGCAGAGAGGGCGGCATCATCCGCCTCTACAAAGGCGGTACCCAGGGTGCCTCCAACACCGGGTTCGAGCCTTACTCCGAGTTCTACGCCTCCCAGATTGCCAAAATTCTGGAAGTCAACGCCATCGACTATTCCATTTCCCGCTGGAAGGAGACCCTGTGCTCCACCTGTGAGCTGTTCACCAGCAAAGACATCTCCTTTGTACCTGTGGGGAGAATTGTCCGCAGCGGCGGTATGAAAGCCGTCCGGGCGTTCTGCGAATCACTGGGCGAGGAGTATGTGCAGGCATTGAACGACATGATCGTTTTTGACGCCGTGATTTTCAATACTGACCGGCACTACGGAAATTTCGGTTTCCTGGTGGACAGCCACACCAACCAGATTATCGCCCCTGCTCCGCTGTTTGACCACGGCAATGCACTGCTGAATCTGGCAGGCGCCGAAGCCCTGAAGAGCAAGGAAAACATTCTGAAGTATTCCAAAACCCAGATGCCCTGCGTGTACGATGATTTCGTAGGGGAAGCCAAAATGGTCATGACCCATGAGCACAGAAATCATCTGCGCAAGCTCTTGGACTTCCGCTTCAAGCGGCACAGCCGATACAACCTGAGTCCTGAACGACTGGCTCTCGTGGAGTTTGCCGTGCAGAGCAGAGTCAAGGAACTGTTGGAAGAATAACGCAGTGCCCACCGATCAATCCTGACCGGTGGGTGTTTTTCGTCATGTATGTTGTTCCAGACCTAAAAAAGGCTGATATTTTTCGTATCAGTTCCAATGGCAGCAACTTTTCGTAAATTTCTTACCAATCTTGTTGGTGAAGAAAACATTGTAACTTATAGTGAATATTTGAACTAGAAGAAATGGTCTGGCAAAAGTTTTTTTCAGACCATTTTTCGCAAATAATAACACAACTTTATCCGCTTTAACAAGTGATCTGCGCGAAAGATATGTTGACTTCTCCTATCACCCTGGCTATAATAAACTTACATGAATTCGTCCGCTCGAAAGGATATAATTACTAAAAGTCAGAAAGGAGTTGCGCTCATGGATATCCAACACTACAAGGATATATTTGAAGACTATGGCGGCATGATGCGCACAAAGGATCTGGAACAGGAAAAGATCCGATATAGAAATGTCCAACAGCTTATTGAGGCAGGCTTGGTGGAGAAAGTTCGATACGGTTATTATCAATGGGTTCGTCCCAATGATTTCAGCGAAGCCGGAACCGTGATCCGCCTGTTCCCCGATGCAATTCTCTGTATGGACACGGCGCTGCGCTATTACGAATATAGTGACCGTACTCCCGGAGATTGGCATCTTGCCGTTAGTAAAGATTCCGGAAAATCCCGGTTCAATATTGACTATCCTTTTGTAAAGCCATATTATGTGGAACCTTCAGTACTTAAACTGGGACTGACTAAAGGTAATATAGATGGACATGAAGTTCGGATTTACGATAAAGACCGTGTGATTTGCGACTGTCTGCGGTATCGCAATAAAATGGATAGAGAGATTTTTAATAAGGCAATTCAGAATTATATTACAGACCCAGAAAAGAGCATCCCCAAGCTACTGGAATACGCAGAACCGCTGCGGGTAAAGAAAATTGCGAAAGATTTGATTGGAGTGTGGCTGTGATGGCAAACGAAGAAAAGAAAGTATGGGGCATCCATACGATGGATGATAATCTGTTCTTGAACAAGAATGTAATTGCCATCGGCTGGAAGGAATTTGGAGACTGCAGCAAACTGGAACCCACCAGAGAGGCATACAAGACTCATTTCATCGAGACCTATCCCAATGGCAAAAAGGGGGCCATTGCTACCAGTGCCGGTATGCTGTACCGGTTCGCTTGTGAGATGCAGATCGGTGACTATGTTGTGTTCCCTTCCAAGATTGACCGTAAGATCAACATTGGTATCGTAGAAAGCAATTTTATCTATATTCCTGATGCAGATCCGTATGTACAGCAGCGCAAGGTGAAGTGGCTGAAGCATCTGCCCCGTACGGCGTTCTCCCAGGGTGCACTGTATGAGGTTGGATCTGCCATGTCCTTCTTCCTACTGAAAAACTATGCAGATGAATATCTGCAGGCACTGGACAAGGGTTTCAAGCCTGCTGCAGCAATGGCGGAAACCGATGAAACTGTAGCAGCCACGGCGGATGATATCATTGAGTCTACAAAGGACTTTATTCTGAAGGAACTGAGCAAAAAACTCAAGGGTTATGCTCTGGAAGAGTTTGTGGCCGATTTGCTCAATGCTATGGGCTATCGTACGAAGCTGTCTCCACAGGGTGGCGATAGCGGTATTGATATCACCGCATATAAGGACGAACTGCCTCCCAGAATCGTTGTTCAGGTGAAGAGCCAGGACAGCGACATTAAGGAGACAACTATCCAGTCCTTGAAAGGTGCTATGCGGGAAGGTGATTACGGCCTGTTTGTAACCCTTTCCAATTACACCAAGAATGCCCAGAAATATCTGGACAATACTCCCATCATCCGTGGCATCAATGGCACGGAACTGGTGGAGCTGATTCTGAAATACTATGACCAGCTCAGTGAGAAGTATCGCAAAATGATTCCGCTAAAGATGGTGTACATCCCCGTTCCTGTGGAAGAGTAAGGAGATTTGACTATGGCAGATATTGCCGCTTCTGTTCTTGCAAAACTGAAAAACAAGGCTAAGGCTTCCGGTATCAGTTATCAGCAGTGCCTGCAGATGTTCTTCCAGGAGGAATTCCTGCGGCGACTGGCAGGCTCCAAGTATACCGATAACTTTGTTCTGAAGGGTGGCCTGTTCATCTATACCCTGACCAACTTCGAGAGTCGGGCAACGGTGGATGTGGACTTCCTGATGCGTGGACTGAACAACGATCTTGCCCGGATGGATGAGATCATTGCTGAGATTCTGTCGGTGGACACCGGCAATGACTTTGTGACCTTTAAGGCAACGAAGATGGAGCCGATTGCTGTGCAGCGAAAGTACCACGGCATCAGCACTCAGATCACCGGCTATATCAAGAATGTCCGTGTGCCATTCAATGTGGATATTGGCGTGGGCGATGTGATCGTCCCCAGCGCCCAACGACGGAATATACAAACCCAGCTGGACGGCTACGAAAAGCCGGAGATCCTTACATATTCTCTGGAAAGTACCATTGCAGAGAAGTTCGATGCTATCCTCCAGCGTTTTGAACTGACAGGACGTATGAAGGATTTTTACGACATTTATTATCTGTCCCGAACCTTCGACTTTGATGGACTGAAACTGCAAACCGCAATTCAGAAAACCCTTCAGAATCGTGGCACAACCTACGAAAAAGATAGCTTTGACCGTGTCTTGGCATTGGCAGATGATTCGGATATGCAGACCAAATGGCGTTACTTCCTAAGAACATTGGGCAACCCCGAAATGCCCTTTACAGAAGTGATCGGCGGTATTCAGCAGTTCCTTTCCCCAATCTGGTATGCAATTACCTCAGAAAATGAACTCACCGTAAACTGGATCGCTTCGCAAACAACATGGAACTAAAAGGAGAAAAAGAATGATTACCGGAACGATCAAGAATAAAGTAGATAAAATCTGGACAGATATTTGGGCAGGTGGAATTACCAACCCTCTGACTGTTATTGAACAGCTGACTTACCTGATGTTCATTCGGAGTCTGGACGAAAAGGAACTGGAAACCGAAGGCTTTGAGCATATGACCGGAGAGAAGCTGCTGAAAATTTTCCCTCAGAGCGAAGCGGGGCAGTCCATGCGTTGGAGTAAGTTCAAAAACATGGATCCCCGGTATATCTATGACATCATGGCACAGCGGGTGTTTCCTGCAATAAAGAATTTGAAGTATGGCCGTCTGCCGGATTTTGATGAGCAGAACAATCTGATCGAGATTCCCGATGATGAGAATGAAGAAGATGCAGCAGAAACTGCCTTCGCCCGATACATGAACGACGCCATGTTCCTGATCCCCACGCCTCAGGTGCTGCAGAAGATCATCACCGGACTGGAAGATCTTTACGAGCATGATATCTCCGACCGGGATATGCAGGGCGATCTGTACGAGTACATGCTGGGCAAGCTGGCAACCGCCGGTCAGAACGGTCAGTTCCGTACCCCCAAGCATATCCGGGAAATGATGGTACAGCTGCTACGGCCCACGCCGGATGATGTGATATGTGACCCTGCCTGCGGTACAGCGGGTTTCCTGGTATCCGCCGCGGAGTTTATTCGGCGGGAGTATGAGGACACCATGACCCCGGAGCAGTGGGAACATTATGAAGGCCCTGCCTTTACCGGCTTCGATACGGACCGTACTATGCTGCGTATTTCTGCCATGAATCTGATGCTCCACTCCATTGGCAAGCCGGAGGTAGATTACAAAGACAGCGTTTCAAAGCAGAATGAGATTACGGAAAAGTTTACTATGATTCTGGCGAATCCGCCCTTTAAGGGAACCGTGGATGCGGAGAGTATCCATGACAATCTGAAGGCGGTGACCAATACCAAGAAGACCGAACTGCTGTTCCTGGCCCTGTTCCTGCGGATGCTGAAGAAGGGCGGTCAGTGCGCCTGCATCGTTCCCGACGGTGTGCTGTTCGGTTCCAGTAAGGCCCACCAGTCTATCCGTAAGGAGATCGTGGAGAATCACCAGCTCCGGGCGGTGATCTCTATGCCCAGCGGCGTGTTCAAGCCCTATGCCGGTGTGTCTACGGCAGTACTGGTGTTCACCAAGACCGGCGCAGGCGGCACAGATAAGGTCTGGTTCTATGATATGCAGGCCGACGGCTTCAGTCTGGACGATAAGCGTACCGAGATCAAGGACAACGACATCCCCGATATCATCGCCCGTTTCAACAATCCTGATGAAACTGGCAGAGAAAGAACAGACAAGTCTTTCTTTGTTCCCGTGTCTGAAATCGTTGCTAACGATTACGACCTGTCCATCAATAAGTATAAGAAGACCGTATATGAAGCTGTTGAGTACCGTTCTGCACAGGAAATTATGACCAACCTGTACGAATTGCAGATGCAGTTCTCAGAGGGATTAGATACTCTTAATTCCTTGCTTGGATTATAAGAGGTGCCGATATGAAAGATAATGTTAAACTTGGAACTCTGGGAGATATTTTTATCGGTTTGACATATCGCCCCGATGATGTATCAAATGAGGGAACAGTTGTTCTACGGTCAAGCAATATTCAAAATGGCAGATTGGATTTTGCCGATACTGTTCGTGTAAAGTGTAAAGTCCGAGAAAATCTTATTGTAAAACCTAATGATATTTTGATGTGCAGCAGAAACGGAAGTGCAAAACTGGTTGGCAAATGCACTCTCCTGCCAAAGTTGGATGAAGAAATGACTTTCGGTGCATTTATGACTATCATCAGAACACAACACAACCCCTACTTGCTCCACTTTTTCAATTCCAACGCTTTCAGAAACCAATTAGGTAGTGCTGCCACTACAACCATCAACCAGATTACAAGAAAAATGCTGGATGATATTGTTGTTCCCATATATGCAAAAGCACAGGAAGACTATATAGTTTCTGTATTCAATCAAATTGATGCGCTGATATATTTAAGGCAGCAACAGTTAGAGCAGTTGGATGAACTTGTCAAATCCCGCTTTACCGAGATGTTTGGTGATCCGATGACTAATCCCATGGGATGGGACAAGGTTAATATTTCTACTGTTGTAGGTGGCAAAGTAAGCAACGGTTTTTTTGCAAAGCGGGATGATTACTGTGATGATGGCAACGTGGAAGTCTTAGGTGTTGCAAATATTGTAAATCGTATGTATTCCAACATAGAGAACTTACCACAGACCAACGGTACAGATACCGACATTGAGAAGTACGTGGTAAAATATGGTGATATGCTTTTCTGCCGTTCATCCCTTGTTGCAGCAGGTATTGGTAAAGCATCAATAGTACCACGTGGTACACCCAATAATGTGCTGTTTGAGTGTCATGTCATTCGGTTGCCATTGGACTTAAATAAATGTGTGCCAGAGTTCATGCAGGTTCTATCTACCACCGATTACTTTAGAAACCAAGTAATTGCTCAGTCAAAAACCGCAACTATGACAACGATTGGACAGGATGGTATTTTGAAAACAGATATTATTCTGCCACCCTTGGAATTACAAAAACAATTCCTTGAATTCGTCGAACAGACCGAAAAATCAAAATTGGCAGTACAACAGAGCATAGCTGAACTGGAAGAACTAAAGAAATCTCTTATGCAGCAATACTTCGGTTAATAAAAGGTTTATCGAGAGAGGTAGATAGCGATGAACATTACCTTTATGCTTGGCAATGGTTTTGATAGAAATCTTGGACTTAAAACAACATATTCAGATTTCATTCAGTGGTATAAGGAAACTCCTGCTAAAACAGAAACATTGAAAGAGTTCCGAGAATACATTAATGATAATGAGGAATTGTGGTCAGCAGCAGAGGAAGAATTAGGAAGATATACTGCAAAATTTGATGTAGGCGCAGACCGAGCATATCTGCACAGAGAAGTACTTATCCGAGCCTCTGCCACTACGGTGAAAATCTTCTCCAAGGAGGGAGATTTCATCTGTGAA
>JBGVLR010000156.1:0-1621 GCA_045124375.1 Acetatifactor sp. | reverse complement strand
TTATTATTGTTCATTATTGCATCCTCCTTTCGAAGAAATACTATAATAAACAGAAGTTAAATGGTGAGTGTTTTGATAAAAAGTAGCGATTATATCGTACTTTTTACAAAGACTCACCATTTAAAAACACTCTACATAATGCCTTAAATGTAGAGCTCTACATTTCCGTCATACCTTTGTGGTAAAACGGATGAACCTGTGGATAGAAGAAGGTATTCCGTTAAAGGAAATGCTTCCCTTCCTTAGCAGATATCTAGGACATCAAAGCCCAGATGAAACCTTCTATTACTATCACCAGGTTGCCGAAGCTTTCCGTATTATCAGAGACAAAGATAAGACTGGAAAGCTTGTGATTCCGGAGGTGAACGCTTATGAGTAGAAAAAAGCCCCAAAAGAAGCTCTTTTTTTCGAAGACCCTTGAATTCCTTGAATCTTACCTGCCCCAGCAGGCCCTAAAAAGCAGGAATACGGTGGAAACTTACCGGGATGCACTGACAGTTTTCAGACGATATGTAACAGATACTCTGCATCTGTCAATACGTTCATTCGGATTCGAAGATTGCACACATGATTTTTTGTTGTCCTACATGGAATTCCTGAACAAAAAGGGGAATGCCGAAACCACCTGCAATAACCGGTTGGCAGCAATCAGGGCATACCTCTGGTATGTTGCGGATGGTGATATTTCTTTACAGTCAGTAGCACTGACAGCGTCACACGTCCCCTTTCTCAAAGTGCCAAAACTAACAAGAGAAATGATAGCCGAGGAGGATCTTAAGGCATTGCTCTCGGCACCTCCGGATACAAAGATTGGCCGGAGGGATCAGATGATCCTTATTTTACTTTATGATTCTGCCGTCCGGGTTTCTGAATTGTTAGCGCTTGATGTCTCTTCTGTAAACCTGGACGCAGAGATACCTTACCTTAGAATATATGGGAAGGGTGATAAGGAAAGGATTGTTGCCATCACGGATGCAACTGCCAGCCACATAAGGAATTACCTGAAGGTTTACCATCAGGCGGGGGATCCTGACTCACCGCTGATCTATACAGTCATAAAAGGCCGGAAAGATAGGATGTCTGTAGGAAATGTAGAGCGGATCATAAAAAAATATGCATCTCAGATACGGCCTGAACATCCCAACCTTCCGGAACGCTGTTATCCTCATATGGTTCGTCGGACCCGTGCAACAAACCTGTATCAGGATGGAACTGAACTGGAGCTCATTTCCAGGATACTTGGACATTCCTCAACGGAGACAACGCGTATTTATGCAGTTCCTTCAGTAGAAAAGATGCGCAAAGCAATGGAAACCGGAAACCTGTCAACAGACGAGAAACCATTGTGGCCTGATGATGAAGCAGAAATGGCACGAATCTGCGGATTAAGATGAAAACGTTATCCTCATCTTTTTGAAGTGCAGCAAAGAAAAATGGCTGTTATCAGAAAAGATGAGGATAAAAATATCGTGAGGATAAGCCAGTCACGAGATAGATCTTCTGCACTCCGGACAGATCCCCTAACATAGCTGCCGCAGGGCAAGCATTGTATTTTGGATTGTATCCAGCCCTGCATGGTTGTTTATTTCCAGCCGACATCCATTGACGAATAAAGTGACTG
>JBGVLR010000155.1:0-41601 GCA_045124375.1 Acetatifactor sp. | reverse complement strand
AAGCCCCCCTCAAGATGAGATATCCCAATAAGTAAGACCCCTTGAAGACGACGAGGTAGATAGGAATAAGGTGTAAGTACAGTAATGTACTCAGCTGATATTTACTAATCGGTCGAGGGCTTATCCTGAAGGCTGGAAGCGGAAGAGATTTCGCTGGTCACGCAAGTGACAAGGTAGGTTACAGAGTCTTGAAAGATGAAAGTTCAATGTTCGGTTTTGAAGGTATAAACCATTTAAGAAGAGTAGCGAGGGCTGCTCTTTTTTGTTTTTCCGGGACAGTTTTCTTACGGAGAGGTAATAAAAAAGCATCACGGTGAGCGCTGCAATGAGCCCAAACCGATGATGCTTTTCCAATAAAGAAAAGGAGGGCCAGCAGGTATAAGACCTGCTGGCTGTTATGAAAAGAAAAAGTTTATATAAAAAAGGAGTTTGCTTGTTTCTATGGTTTTATCTTACAGGATAATTGTGACCTCAATATAAAGAGATTTTGAACAAATTGTGTAAAATTGTTAATAAAGTTCAGAAGTCTCCAGGGTGATCAGGATTCCGTCAGCAATAGCCTGGGCGATGTCGTAGAAGCGCTCATCGAACAGCAGATTGTCTTCATCATTATTGATAAATCCTACCTCTACAAGCACTGCAGGCATGTCGGTACTGTTCAACACTACAAGATTCGGCCGCTCTTTGACTCCGTGATTGACAAATCCTATTTGTTCCAGTTCTGCATTAATGTTATAGGCCATTCTGGCCGCTTCCCCATATAAATTGTAAACAAGAGATTCAATTCCGGTATATTGATTGGGATAAGGGCTGGAATTGCGATGAATAGAGACGAAATAATCTGCCCCGATCCGGTTCGCTTCCTGGGCTTTTTCATAGGGAGATTCGTAAATATCTGCAGTACGAGTATAATACACATCTACGCCGTTGTTTTCCAGAATAGAACCAATGGCCATTGTCAGTGCCAGGGCGTCATCTTTTTCCTGGCGGCCATTGTACGTGGCACCGGGGTTGGCGCCTCCATGGCCGGCATCGAGAACAATCAGTGCCATAAGTATACTCCCGCCTTTTTCTTTATCATATGTAAAAATGGATAAATTGTGAACAGAATGTAACTGCTTTACACAAAACTTACAAATAAATTACGCAAAAGTGATATTTTCAGATTTCTTTTCATGATACGATAGTTCACGTAAAGAAGATGAATAAACAATGAAGAAAAGAAAGAGGAGATTAATTATGAAGAACAGATTGACTAAAGTATTGGCATTGATTGGTGCATGTGCACTGACAGTAGGATGTATGACGGGATGCGGAAGCAGCGACAACACACAGAGCAGCGCTTCTCAGAGCAGCACAGAAAGTTCCGCAGTTAAGGATACCGTTGCAAAAGACACCGTTGCAGAAAATTCCACAACAGACACTTCTGCAGCAGAAAAAGATGCTGAACTGACCGGTTCTATCACAATGATCGGATCTACTTCCATGGAAAAGCTGGCTAACGCTCTGGCAGAGACTTTCATGGAAAAGAATCCCGGTGTGACCGTAAGTGCAGAGTTCGTAGGTTCTTCTGCCGGAATAGAAGCTGTTTTAAACAAGACTGCAGACGTGGGTAACTCTTCCAGAAATCTGAAAGAGGAAGAGAAGCAGAACGGTGCAGTAGAAAATGTAGTAGCAATCGATGGTATTGCGGTATGTGTAGATGCTTCCAACACTGTGAACGATCTGACCAAAGAGCAGCTGGCAGACATCTATAACGGTAAAGTGACCAACTGGAAAGACCTTGGAGGTGCTGATTCTCCCATCGTAGTAGTGGGCCGTGAAGCAGGTTCCGGTACCAGAGATGCATTCGAAGAGCTGCTTGGTGTAAAAGATGCATGTGCATATGCCAACGAGCTTGACAGTACCGGCGCAGTGATTGCTAAAGTAGCATCCACTCCCGGAGCAATCGGATATGCTTCCCTGGATGCAGTAGATGATTCCGTAATTACTGTAGCCTTGGAAGGTGTAGAGGCTACCGCTGAGAACATCAAAGCCGGTAACTACTTCATGAGCAGACCTTTCGTAATGGCTACCAATGGAGAAATTGAAGCACAGAGCGAACTTGTTCAGGCATGGTTCGAGTTCGTACTGGGTGAGGAAGGACAGTCTGTAGCAGCATCTATCGGTCTGATCACCATTGACTAATAAGGAATAAGGCGATGAAAAAAGAAACACACGCTTCTGTGATGAGCAATCGAAAAAACAAAGCGGTGGTGGAAACTGTGGCACAGATAATCTTCACTATTTGTGCCATCTTCGCTATCCTGGCGGTAGCGTCCATTACCATATATATGATCATAAGCGGTACTCCCGCTATTTTCAAAGTTGGACTGAAAGAAATTCTGTTCAGTACAGACTGGAGTCCGGCGGCTAAGACAACGGAGCCCGGTTTCGGTATCCTGTGGGTTATCCTGACTTCCATCATAGGTACCACCCTGGCTATCCTGGTTGGAGTTCCCATCGGCATTCTGACTGCGGTATTTCTGGCGGAAGTAGCACCAAAGAGACTGGCAGCTGTTGTTAAGCCTGCCGTGGAACTTCTGGCAGGCATTCCATCGGTTGTGTATGGACTTTTAGGAATTTATCTTTTGTGTCCCCTCATGTATAAGCTGGAACTGGCTTTGTTTAGAGATTCAAAAACACATCAGTTTACGGGAGGCGCTAACCTTCTGTCGGCAGTCATTGTACTGGCAATCATGATTTTGCCTACCGTGATCAATATCAGTGAAACTGCCATCAGAGCAGTTCCCGCCCACATAAAGGCTGCGTCTCTGGCATTGGGAGCTTCCCATATCCAGACCATTTTCAAGACGATTCTGCCGGCAGCCAAATCCGGTATCGTAACAGCAGTCGTGCTGGGAGTAGGAAGAGCAATTGGAGAAGCCATGGCCATTACACTGGTATCCGGAGGCGGTGTGAATGCGCCGTTGCCTTTTAATTCTGTTCGTTTCCTGACCACAGCCATCGTCAGCGAGATGGGATATGCCCAGGGAACTCATCGTCAAGTACTGTTCACCATTGGGCTGGTACTGTTTGCCTTTATTATGATAATCAATATCGCGCTGAACAGGATTCTGAAAGGAGTCAAAGATGAATAAAGCAGAGAATACGTTGATGGTGAAGAAGTTTCGTGTAAGTGATTTCCTGTTGAAGATTGCCATTTACATATCTGCACTGATTGCAGTACTGATTCTAGTAGGAATTATCTGCTATGTCTTTGTAAGAGGAATCGGCACGGTGAACTGGACCTTTTTAACTACGGTTACCAGCGCTATCAAACAGACCGTAGGAATCGCAGGCAATCTGTTGAATACACTTTACATTATTGTAATTACGCTGTTGATCGCAACCCCCATAGGTGTGGGTGCCGCAATTTATTTAAATGAATATGCCAGACCGGGGAAGCTGGTGTCGGCCATTGAATTTACTACAGAGACACTTTCCGGTATCCCTTCCATTATATTCGGTCTGTTTGGAATGATTTTTTTCGGAAATACACTAAAACTGGGATATTCTATTTTGACGGGTGCGCTTACCCTGACCCTGATGGTACTGCCTCTGATCACCCGCAATACCCAGGAGGCACTCCGTACCGTGCCGGACTCCTATCGCTCAGGTGCGCTGGGAATGGGAGCCACCAAATGGTACATGATCCGTACGATCCTGCTTCCCTCCTCCATGTCGGGCATCGTAACAGGTATCATTCTGGCAATTGGCAGAATCGTGGGAGAATCGGCTGCTCTGCTGTTCACGGCAGGAAGCGGGTACCTCCTGCCTAAATTCACAGACAGCTTCAAGGGGAACCTTAAGATTCTCGGACAGAAAGCATTAGATCCGGGTGGAACCCTGACCATTGAATTGTACCTGCAGATGCATAAAGGAAAATATGATACGGCATTTGGTATTGCCTGTGTACTGATCGTAATTGTGCTGGTGATCAATCTGCTTACCAAGCTGGCAGCAGAGAAGTTAAAACCGGTGAAATCATAAAGTGTCCCCGGAAAGGAATAGAGAGAATGGATAACAGTAAGATATCAGTGAGGAATCTGAATCTTCACTATGGTGAAAATCACGCACTGAAAAATATAAATATGGACATCAGGGACCATGCGATTACAGCTTTCATCGGTCCCAGCGGCTGTGGAAAATCCACTTTTTTAAAATGCTTAAACAGAATGAATGATCTGGTGGAATGTGCCAGGATCGAAGGACAGGTATTGCTTGACGGAGAGGATATCTATGATAAGAGAGTAGATACTACGCTGCTTCGTAAAAAAGTGGGCATGGTGTTCCAGCAGCCCAATCCGTTTCCTATGAGCATTTATGACAACATTGCTTACGGTCCCAGAATTCACGGAATCAAGAATAAGAGTAAGCTGGATGAAATCGTGGAGAATGCGCTTAGGGGAGCTGCTATTTTTGATGAAGTAAAGGATCGATTGAAGAAATCGGCACTGGGGCTTTCCGGCGGACAGCAGCAGAGACTTTGTATTGCCAGAGCTTTGGCTGTGGAACCTGAGGTACTCTTGATGGATGAGCCGACTTCTGCACTGGATCCCATCTCTACTCTGAAAATAGAGGAATTGATGGAGAGCCTGAAAGAAAAGTATACCGTTGCAATTGTTACTCACAATATGCAGCAGGCGGCACGTGTATCGGATGATACGGCATTTTTCCTGGTAGGAGAGGTAGTGGAATTTAATTCTACTCAGGAGATTTTCTCAAGACCTCAGAATAAGAAGACAGAAGATTATATCACCGGCCGATTCGGTTGATGGACATAAAGGAGAGCAAACATGGCACCCAGAATTTTATTTGAACAGGAATTGGAACTGCTTAAGAAAAAAGTAGCCGAGATGGGCGTAAGAGCAGAACACAGTTTTAACAGACTTCTTGTGGCAGTGGAGAACAATGATAGGGAGATATTTACACAGCTTCTGGACAATGACCGTCATATGGTAGATATGCAGCGCAGTATAGAGGCAAAATGCTTAACCCTTCTTACCAGGCAGCAGCCGGTAGCGAGAGATCTGCGAATTGTTTCGGCTGCACTGAAGGTAGTAACGGATATCGAGAGAATTGGCGACCACGTAACGGACTTGTCAGAACTTTTTCTTCGTATGGAAGAGGATTTTCTGTTATCTGAGAAAGCACCTGTCCTTGCAGGTATGATGAAGGAAACAGATAAGATGATTCATTCTGCAGTGGAAGCTTTTGTCAAGGAAGATATTACAGCAGCACAGGAAGTCATCACACAGGATGATGTTATCGATGATTATTTCAATCAGGTAAAGAATCAGCTGCTTCAGGATATCCGTACACAGGATCCCGATGCAGATAAAGTAGTGGATTTCCTGATGATGGCCAAATATCTGGAGAAGATAGGAGATCATGGCGTAAATATCGCTCAGTGGGCAATTTTTCAGAAAACCGGAGACATTGATGACGTTCGTCTGCTTTAAGCATGTATATTTCCGGAAAAAATGAATATACTACCGATGGAAGAAAAGGAATCTTAGATGTATTAGGAGTAGTCTGTCCGCCCGACTTTACATAGATTTTACATAAAGGTGCTTTTACTTTTTACAAAGATAATGTATGATGTGGGTGGATACGATGAAAAAATACTATTACTATGAGAAAAAAAGAGAGGAAAAGTTATGGATTTCTTTGATGTGTTAACGATGGTAGGTGGTCTGGCATTGTTCTTATATGGAATGAATCTGCTGGGAGATGGTCTTGCCAAGGCATCCGGGGGACGTCTTGAGGGCATCCTGGAAAAGCTGACCAGTAATCCGATCAAGGCGGTGTTGGTAGGAGCAGGTGTTACTGCCGTGATTCAGTCGTCTTCGGCTACAACGGTTATGGTAGTTGGTTTTGTTAACTCCGGTATTATGAAGCTGCAGCAGGCAGTGGGCATCATTATGGGTGCCAATATCGGTACCACAGCTACTTCCTGGATCTTAAGTCTGTCCGGAATTGAGAGCAGTTCCTTTTTCATTCAGTTATTAAAGCCCACATCTTTTTCGCCGGTACTGGCAATGATAGGTGTGGCTATTATCATGTTCTCCAAAAAGGATAAGCTTAAGAATGTAGCTACGATTCTGATTGGCTTTGCTATTCTGATGTTCGGTATGGATACCATGAGCAATGCAGTGAAACCGCTTGCTGATGTACCGGAATTCACCAGTATCCTGACAAGGTTCACCAATCCGATCTTAGGTATGCTGGCCGGTCTGATCCTGACAGCAATCATTCAGTCTTCTTCCGCATCAATCGGTATTCTGCAGGCTTTGTGTGTAACGGGAGCAATTTCATATAGTGCTGCCATTCCTATTATTATGGGACAGAATATCGGTACCTGCGTGACTGCTATGATTTCCAGTATCGGTGCCAGCAAAAATGCTAAAAGGACTGCACTGGTACACTTGTATTTTAATATTATTGGTACTATACTGTTTATGATAGTGTTTTATGCGATTAATGCCGTATATCCTTTTGGATTTATGGAGATGGCTGCCGATCAGAAGGGAATCGCAACCGTTCATAGCGTATTTAATGTAGCTGCGACTATTTGTCTGCTTCCTTTCTCCAACGTTCTGGTGAAGCTTGCCTGCCTGACTGTAAAGGAGGAAAAGGACAAGCCCGAAGAGATCATCGGTGCTTCCAGTGCTCTGAATCTGTTGGATGCACGTTTCCTGGAGGTTCCTTCTTATGCAGTAGAGCAGAGCCGTAATGTTGCCATCAGCATGGCAGAGCTTGCAGAAGAAGCCATGAATCTGTCACTTGAGCTGGTTACCAAGTATAATAAGGAAAAAGCAGAAAGAGTATCACAGCTGGAGCAGGAAGTGGATCGGTTTGAGGATGAACTTGGTACTTATCTGGTGAAGCTCAGTTCCAAGAATCTGTCGGAAAAGGACAGCCATACCTTGTCTGAAATCCTGCATTGTATCGGCGATTTCGAGAGAATTTCCGATCACGCATTGACGATCAGAAATGCGGCAGAAGAGATGCATTCCAAGAAGCTGAAGTTCTCAGACAAGGCTCAGAACGAGCTGGAAGTATTGGGACGGGCCATCCACGATATTTTAAAGATTACCATGCTGAGCTTTTCAGAAGAAGATCTGGAGCTTTCCAAGCAGGTAGAACCCCTTGAAGAGGTTATCGATGAGCTGAACATGGAAATCAAGCAGCGTCACGTAAAGAGACTTCGCAAAGGAAAATGTACCATCGAGCTTGGTTTTATTCTGTCTGATATCACTACCAATCTGGAGCGCGTATCTGATCACTGTTCCAATATTGCAGTGTGTCTGCTTCAGGTCAGTGAGGATGAATACGAGACACATGCTTACCTTGGAGAGATGAAACAGGAGAACAATATGGAGTTCCAGGGTAAGGTAATGGCCTACAGGGAGCGCTATCAGCTTCCTTAAGGAAAAGAGAAAGGGTGAGTATATGGCTCTGATATACGTTGTAGAGGATGATAAGAACATTCAGGAGATTGAAATGTTTGCCCTGACCAATGTGGGGTATCAGGTACAGGGCTTTGAGTGTGCAGGAGACTTTTATACAGGTCTGGAGAAAGAGATTCCGGACCTGATCCTGTTGGATATCATGCTTCCGGATGAGGATGGGCTGAGTATCGTCAAAAAGCTCAGGAGCCGTAAGGATACATTAACAGTGCCTGTCATCATGGTGACGGCCAAAACAACAGAGATTGATAAAGTAAAGGGACTGGATATCGGTGCTGACGATTATATGACCAAGCCATTTGGTGTCATGGAATTGATTTCCAGAGTAAAAGCCATGTTACGAAGAAGTGCCAAACCGGAAGATAAGGAGAAGATCCTGAAGCTGGGCAAGGTACTTTTAGACAGGGAGAAGCATGCCGTATATGTAAATGATGAGCAGGTGGAACTGACCTATAAGGAATACGAGCTTTTGAAGCTGCTCATGGTAAATGCAGGAATCGTTACCACCAGACAGGTTATTCTGGATCGTGTCTGGGGTATTGATTTTGAGGGCGAATCCAGAACACTGGATATGCACATTAAAACGCTCCGTCAGAAATTGAAAGAAGAGGGAGCACTGATTAAGACAGTTCGTAACGTAGGATATGTAATGGGGAGCTGACCATGAAGAAAAGGATTAATTCCAGTCTGATCATGATTGCAGTGGTAGGTATTCTGGCAACCGTGATCCTGCTTACACTGGTGTATTACGACTTGTTCTGCAGACAGATCACAGATGATTTGAAGACATACGTGGCTTTCATGCGCCAGTATGATATGACAGAAGATTTACAGGAATCCGGAGTGGTCGTACAAAAAGAAGGCCTGAGAGTCACCATGATCGGTACAGACGGTCAGGTTATCTACGACAATGAAGCGGATGCTTTTGAAATGGAAAATCACAGTGAGCGGCCGGAAGTTGAGGCCGCTTTTGCTGATGGAGAAGGACAGGCAGTCAGAAAGTCCGATACTTTAAACAGAAGTACTTTTTACTATGCAGTCAGATTGGAGAATGGAAATGTGCTGCGGGTAGCAAAAGAATCGGAAAGTCTTTTCAGTATCGTGTTCAGCGCACTGCCCAGCCTGGTACTGGTGACCTGCGTTTTGATCGTGGTAAGTATGGCGCTGGCACATTATCTGACTGCAAAGCTGGTCCGTCCCATAGAAAGGCTTGCAGCTAATCTGGAAGACAGAAATGATTCTCCGGAATATGAGGAACTGACACCTTTGATCGATACCATACAGAAGCAACATCAGGATATTATCAAAAATGCTAAAATAAGGCAGGAATTTACCGCTAATGTATCTCATGAACTGAAGACACCGCTGACTTCCATTTCCGGATATGCAGAGCTGATTGAAAGTGGTATGGCTTCTGAGACAGATACAGTGAGATTTGCCCAGGGAATACATAAGAGTTCCAATCGATTGTTGACGCTGATCAATGATATTATTCGGTTGTCAGAATTAGACGGGACAGAAGAGGATCCTCATTTTGAGCAGCTGAATCTGTATCAGTTGGCAGAAACTTGTGTGGATATGCTTTACATGAATGCAGAGAAGCATCATGTGACCATTGAACTGAAAGGAACGGAGTGTTGTATCACAGGAAATAAGCAGATGATAGAGGAACTTTTATATAATCTCTGTGATAATGCCATCCGCTACAATAACGAAAATGGTTCCGTAACAGTAGAGGTTTATCCGAAACAGGGGCAGACAATTCTCGTAGTCAGAGATACAGGAATCGGTATTCCAAAAGAGCATCAGGAAAGGATTTTTGAGCGCTTCTACAGAGTGGACAAGAGCCGTTCCAAATCTACCGGCGGAACCGGTCTTGGTCTTGCTATTGTCAAGCATATTCTGGTGAAGCATGATGCTTCCATACAGCTGAAAAGCGAGAGCGGAGAGGGAACAGAGATTACAGTTACTTTTCCCAAAATGATTTCATAGAATCAGTTGATGAAATAGAAATGGCGAACCCTTAATCGGGTTCGCCGTTTTCATCTGCGCTATCGTCAGATTTATGTTCAGATTTCTTGGTATCAGAATTTTCCTCTTCCTCTACGGGAGGTTCAGGTAATGTCATTAACACCTTACAGATACGATTCTGGTCAATTCCCTGTACCTTCAGGGTAATACCGTTCTCCAGAGTCACTTCTTCGTTATCTTCCGGCAGACGGTCCAGGCATTCAATGATGATACCACCGATTGAGTCATAGTCCTCAGAACCAAGCTCAGTATCCAACGCATTATTGATATCATCCAGCTTCATGCTGCCTTCTACCAGATAGCAGCGATCGCCTACTTCCTGAATCAATTCTTCCTCATCTTCATCGTACTCATCACGAATCTCGCCGACGATTTCCTCCAGAAGATCTTCCAACGTGATCATACCTACAGTTGCGCCATACTCATTCAGGACAAAAGCCACATTAGTGGTTTTCTCACGCATCTCCAGCATCAGATCGGCACTCTTTTTAAATTCGTATGTATAGTGTGCATCACGCAGAATCTGTTTCACGGAAAAGTCATCCGGATTTGCATTCAGGATAAAATCCTTGATATTGATCAAACCGATAATGTTATCCTTTTCCTCCTGGTAGACAGGAAGACGGGTATACATGGATTCGCGGAATACTCCTAATACGGTATCATAGGAGGCATCTACGCTCACGGTGGTCATATTGATACGGGGGATCATGATATCCTTAGCCAAAGCGTCAGAAAAATCGAACACATTGTAGATCATTTCTCTTTCTTCCGTCTCAATGACACCATCCTCGTGGCTTACATCCACATAAGTCTTCAACTCAGATTCAGTCATCGTGGAAGGCTTTTGATTGGGGTCAATACCCAGCATCTTTAAAACGAGATTGGATAAGAAGTCGACTACAATGATGACAGGCGTCAGAATCTGCATGAGCGCATAAATAACTCCGCTGTAAAGCAGAGAAAGCTTTTCACTGCAGAACATAGCCCAGGTCTTGGGGACAATTTCACCGCAAAGCAGGATGACGACAGTCAGGATACCGGTTGCGATTCCTACCGCCAGGTTAATGCGCATGGCAATAGTAGTAGCCAGAGCAGAAGCTGACAGGTTCACAATGTTATTACCAATCAAAATAGTACTTAACATCTTACCATACTTGCTCAAAATCTTGTTGACTTTGGCAGCACGCTTGTCGCCTTCTTCCTCCAGCGTCCGCATACGGACACGATTCACCGTGGAAAGCGCTGTCTCTGCGGATGAAAAGAAACCGGACAGAATAACAAGAATTACCAGAATAATAAGTTGTATGACACTCGGGTCAACCAAAAAAAATCACTCCTTTTTTAAGTGTGAACTGACAGCCAAGCCAGTTCAAGTTTACAGTTGTAATTGAATATACAATATCTCATGCTCGTTTGTCAAGTTTTTACAGGTTACTGAATATATTTTTTATAAAAAGTTAATACTTGGACATCTGTCCTCAAATAAGGAGAAACATATGGTACAAAATCCACGCACATCTGCTACAGAAGAAGGCTTCCCGATCATCACCTTATTAAAATGCCTGCTTGCATCCTTCCTGCTTACAGGCCTCTTACTCCTCCTCCTGGCCCTGCTCCTATATAAACTTGGCCTCACCGAAAAAATTGTCTCGATAGCCATTATAGCTATCTACATAGTTGCGACCTTCCTGGCCGGCTTCCTCGCCGGCAAAGCTCAGAAAACACGCAAATTCCTCTGGGGCTTTATAGAAGGCATTGCATACTTTGCAATTCTGACCATCCTGTCCCTTATCATTAACGGCACACTGGGCAGTGGCTCCAATTCCATCCTGACCACTTTCATCCTCTGCGCCGCCCCCGCCACCCTTGGCGGCATGTTGAGTTGATAGTATGCTTTGAAATATGTTACAATTTACACGTTGACCGCTACCCAGCATCCGGACGCCGGCGGTTCCAATCCAGACCCTATAAAAACGCCGGACCTTAGGCGCGGTCCTTTCGCGCCTTAGTTCCGCTGCGTTTTTAACGGAGCGAAAGCGTGTCAGGATTGGAACTGCCGGTGCCCGGATGCGGCCCCAGCGCATCAATATGCAAATTGCTAACAAATGCTAACAAATTTGAAAAAAACCCTTTTACAAATTGCAATTTTATGGTATACTACAGGAAGTTTATTAGTCTATTGACTTTTAAAAGCATAAGGAGGCTATAAAATGAAACATATTAAGACTTTAACAACAAGAGATTTAAAAGAGTCCATGAAGAAGGGCGGATGCGGCGAGTGCCAGACTTCCTGCCAGTCAGCATGTAAGACTTCCTGTACCGTTGGTAATCAGAGCTGTGAGAAGCTGAAATAAGGAATAAGAAGTCCGAGACTAACGTAAGCAGCGATTCCGGTCGCTGCTTAATCTTTGTTGTAGAGAAAGAGATCTAGAAAGGAAAATACCTGTGATACATCAGTATAAAAATAACGGGTTCAATATCGTAATGGATGTGAATAGTGGTTCCATTCATGTGGTAGACGAGATCGTATATGATATGATTCCTCTGGTAGAACCCCTGGTTAATGAAGGCATCAAGGATCCTGATACCATCAAGGCAGCAGTTTTAAATCTGGCTAATATTCCTTATCCGGATGAACAGATCGTGGAAGCTGTTGATGAGGTCCTGGCACTGGAAAAGGCAGGGCAGTTATTTGCACCTGATATTTATGAAAATTATGTATTTGATTTTAAAAAGAGACAGACAGTAGTCAAGGCGCTGTGCCTGCACATTGCGCACGACTGTAACCTGGCATGTCAGTATTGCTTTGCGGAAGAAGGCGAATATCACGGCAGAAGAGCCCTGATGAGCTTTGAAGTGGGAAAGAAAGCATTGGATTTCCTGGTAGCCAATTCCGGTAATCGTGTCAATCTGGAAGTGGATTTCTTCGGCGGAGAACCGCTGATGAACTGGCAGGTGGTAAAGGACCTGGTAGCTTACGGCAGAAGTCTTGAGGAACCTCATAATAAGAAGTTCCGTTTTACTCTGACCACCAATGGTGTATTGTTAAATGATGATATCCTGGAGTTTGCCAACAAGGAAATGGCCAATATTGTTCTGAGTATCGATGGCCGTAAGGAAGTGCATGATAAGATGCGTCCGTTCAGAGGCGGTCAGGGCAGCTATGATCTGATCGTTCCCAAGTTCCAGAAAGTAGCTGAGAGCAGAAATCAGACCAATTATTATGTAAGAGGTACTTTTACCCACAATAATCTGGATTTTGCAGAAGATGTACTGCATCTTGCAGATCTGGGATTCGAACAGATTTCCGTGGAGCCGGTAGTAGCGCAGCCTACAGATTCTTATGCGATTCAGGAGGCAGATATTCCGAAGTTAAAAGAGGAATATGATAAGCTGGCTGTAGAGATGATAAAGCGCCGCAGAGAAGGAAGACCGTTCAACTTCTTCCATTTCATGATCGATCTGCAGGGTGGTCCCTGTGTAGCCAAGAGGCTTTCCGGTTGTGGTTCAGGCACAGAATATCTGGCTGTGACGCCATGGGGAGATCTGTACCCCTGTCATCAGTTCGTAGGAAATGAAAAGTTCCTCATGGGTAATGTGGATGATGGAATCGTAAGAGAGGATATCAGAGACGAGTTCAAGTGCTGCAATGTTTATGCAAAGGACAAGTGCAAGAAGTGTTTTGCAAAGTTCTACTGCAGCGGCGGATGTGCAGCTAACTCTTACAATTTCCACGGCAATATTAATGATGCTTATGATATCGGCTGCGAACTGCAGAGAAAACGAATCGAATGTGCTATCATGCTGAAAGCTGCACAGGCAGAGGATGAGGCTGCTGAGACAGAAGAAGCGGAGTGAATGGCAGATTGATATTGCAGTTTTAGGTTGCAGTTTTAGATTGCAGTTTCATTGAGAAATCTGCTTCAGGGAACAGGCAGTGTTTCCTGAAGGAACGATAGAAACACAAGGAAAGAATGGAGAGAAGAGACATGAAGAAAAGTAAGGCAATTGTTATCTTGCTTGTCATGGTCATTGCGCTGCTGGGAGTCGGTTACATCGATATCTGGGGTGTGAATGCAGAGGGAGCAGGAAGTGCTTCCGACATCAAGCTGGGACTTGACCTGGCAGGTGGTGTCAGTATTACATATCAGGTAGTGGGAGATGAAGATCCCAGCGCTACCGACATGAGCGATACGGTAGCCAAGCTGCAGAAGCGTGTATACAATTACAGCACAGAAGCAATTGTATATCAGGAAGGTACAGACAGAATCAACATTGAAATCCCGGGTGTATCGGATGCTAATGCCATCCTGCAGGAGCTGGGAAAACCAGGTTCATTATATTTCATTGCTGAGACAGATGCAGACGGAAACGACAACTACAGCCTGCAGATGAATGCAGAGGGGTATTATGAGTATGCATTGACCAAGACCATTGAAGAGCTGGAAGCAGACGGTTCCATCGTTCTGGTCGGTACAGACGTCAAAGATGCGCAGGCAGGAACACAGCAGGATCAGCTGGGCAATTCGCAGTTTATGGTACATCTGACCATGACAGACGAAGGAAAAGAGAAATTTGCAGAAGCTACCAAAAAGGCTTATAATAACGGTGAGACACTTGGTATTTACTATGATGGCAGCTTTGTAAGCGTACCCAGCGTAAATGCAATATTGACAGACGGTACTGCTACCATCAGCCCCATGGAGTCTTATGAAGCAGCTGAAAATCTGGCATCTACCATCCGTATCGGTGGTCTGAAGCTGGAGCTGGAAGAACTGCACTCCAAAGTAGTAGGTGCGCAGCTTGGTGTGGAAGCCATTGACACCAGCTTAAAAGCAGGTGCTATCGGTTGTGTTCTTGTAGCTGTCTTTATGATTGCAGTTTATTATATTTCAGGTGTGGCATCAGTAGTTGGCTTAAGCCTGTATGTGGCATTGGTCGTACTTCTTTTGAACGGATTCGATATGACACTTACCCTGTCCGGTATTGCAGGTATTATTCTGTCTATCGGTATGGCAGTAGATGCTAATGTTATTATCTTTGCCCGTATCAGAGAAGAACTTGCAGCAGGAATGTCTGTAAAGACTGCTATGAAGGTTGGTTTTGACAAGGCACTGTCTGCTATTGTAGACAGTAATATTACAACTCTGATCGCGGCAGGTGTGCTGCTTCTCTTAGCACCCGGAAGTGTAAAGGGATTTGCACAGACACTGGCACTTGGTATTGTCTTGTCCATGTTTACCGCACTTGTGGTTACCAAACTGGTTATGCAGGCTTTCTATGCACTGGGTATCAGAGACAAGAAGTGGTATGGCGTGGCCAAGGAGCGCAAGACGATTGATTTCCTGTCCAAGAAAGGAATTTTCTTCGGTATCTCTATTGCAGTAATTGCAGCAGGATTCATTGTAATGGGTGTGAACAAGGTGACTACCGGAGATGCTATGAATTACAGCCTGGAGTTCAAGGGCGGTACCGCTACTACAGTAACCTTTAACACAAATAAGACATTGGAAGAAGTAAACAGCGAAATTGTTCCTCTGGTAGAAGAGATAACCGGAAGTGCAGTACAGATCCAGACTGTTCAGGACACCAATGAAGTAATCTTCAAGACTTCAACACTTGATGTAGAACAGAGAGAAGCTCTGAACGAAATGTTTATGGAGAACTTTGGCGTGAAGGAAGAAAAGATTACTTCCGAGACCATCAGTTCTACTATCAGTGATGAAATGACAAGTGATACCATTATCGCGGTTGTTGTAGCTATTATCTGCATGCTGATTTATATCCGTGTACGTTTCAGCGACATCCGTTTCGGTATCAGCAGTATCGTTGCACTGCTTCATGATGTATTGGTGGTAGTTGCTTTCTATGCTGTGGCAAAAGTGTCTGTAGGTAATACCTTTATCGCATGTATACTGACTATTGTGGGTTATTCCATCAATGCCACCATCGTTATCTTCGACCGTGTAAGAGAAAATATGAACGTGATGACGAAGAAGGATACCTTAAAGGATGTAGTGAATAAGAGTATCACACAGACACTTTCCAGAAGTATCTTCACCTCATTGACGACTTTCATCATGGTAGCTGCGCTGTATATCCTGGGTGTAACCAGTATCCGTGACTTTGCTCTGCCTCTGATGGTAGGTATTGTCTGTGGTGCATATTCATCCGTATGTCTCACAGGTGCTATCTGGTATCTGCTGAGAATAAAGTTCCCGCCCAAGGCTTCCAAATAATTGAAAACTTTGAAGGGATAAATGACAGCAATTGTTGAAGTAAGATAAGAAAAGAATCCTGAGATTTCGTCTTGGGATTCTTTTTTTCAGAAGGAAGTTCGGGTTTATGCCGGAGCTTTCAGATAAAAAGGAGTATTATACCATGGAAAAATGGCTGGTCAGTGCTAAAAAAGCAGATTTTAATGATTGGGCCGCAAAGTTTGGAATTTCTCCGGTACTTGCCAGAATCATCAGAAACCGGGACATTACAGAGGAAGCTCAGGTGCGAAGCTTTTTGCAGGGAACTTTGGACGACTGTTATAGCCCCTGGCTTTTACACCATATGGATAAAGCCGTAGAACTTATTCTGCAGAAGATAGAAGAGAAGGCACCTATCCGTGTGATCGGAGATTATGATGTGGACGGCATCTGTTCCTCTTATATATTGACCAGGGCGCTTAAAATCCTGGGGGCAGTGGCAGATACGGCAATTCCTCACAGAATTCATGACGGTTACGGGTTAAATGAGCATCTGATCGAGACCGCCGGACAGGACGGCATCCGGATGATCGTCACCTGTGACAACGGGATCGCCGCGGCCTCCCAGATTGCTCTTGCCGGAGAATATGGCATTGCAGTAGTAGTCACGGACCACCATGAGGTACCGTTTACTCTGGAAAACGGTGAAAGGAAAGAACTTCTGCCCCCGGCAGATGCCATCGTGGATCCTAAACAGGAGGCCTGCACATATCCTTATAAAAATATCTGCGGGGCAGTGGTAGCCTTCAAGCTGGTTCAGGCCCTTGCAGAGCGGACAGGGAGTAAGCCCCTGGCAGAAGCCATGGATGAATTACTGCAGTTTGCCGCCATAGCAACAGTCTGTGATGTGATGGAATTAAAGGAAGAAAACCGCATTCTTGTAAAAGAAGGATTGAAACGTCTGAAAGTAACGAAGAATCTGGGACTGCAGGCACTGATTGAGGTCAATGGCATTGATTCTGCCAAACTTTCAGCCTATCATCTGGGCTTTGTCATCGGGCCCTGTCTCAATGCTACAGGACGTCTGGATACGGCACTGAGAGCCCTGGAGCTTCTGGAGAGCAGTACGAAGCAGCAGGCTATGAGCGCAGCCGCAGAGTTAAAATCTTTAAATGACAGCCGTAAGAACCTGACTCAGAAAGGCGTAGAAGAGGCAATAGAATATATAGAGAGCCATCAGATGCAAGAAGACCGGGTCATGGTGGTATACTTGCCTGATGTGCACGAAAGCCTGGCGGGCATCATTGCCGGTAAAATCAGAGAGAGCTACTATAAACCCGTTTTTGTACTGACCAAAGGAGAAGAGGGCGTCAAAGGTTCCGGCAGAAGCATTGAAACTTATCACATGTATGAAAATATGACAGCGGTAAAGCATTGCTTCAGTAAATTCGGCGGCCACAAGCTGGCAGCAGGAATGTCCCTGGCAAGTCGCCATAACACGCTGGAAGAGGATGTGGAGGCTTTCCGAAAAGAACTCAATGAATGCTGCACCCTGACAGAGGATGATCTGATTCCCAGAGTCCATATTGACGTCCCCATGCCGGTAAGCTACGCCACAAAGAAGCTGGCAGAGGATCTCAATCAGTTGGAGCCTTTTGGCGTAGGCAATCCCAAGCCGCTGTTTGCCCAGAAGGATATTCACTTTATTCGTGGCTGGAAAATGGGTGCGAAACAGAACTTTGCCCGATACAAGGTCAGAACCCCGGAGGGCATGGAAGCGGAAATGGTTTTCTTCGGCAGCGTCGACCGATTTGCGGATTTCCTGGATGAAAAATACGGTGCCGGTTCCGGGACTTCCCTGTATACTTCGTACTGCGACTTCCCTGTATCGGTCACGTACCAGTTATCTATCAATACCTATCGGGGGAATGAATCATTGCAGTTTATCATGCAGAACTATTGCTAGATGTAGCAGTAAAGAGAACAAGGTGTGATTTTTGCAACTTTCTTGCGAAAAGTTTTTATCCTTATTTTATAAATGCCTTAGAGAATGGACACACTTTGTACATATTTTCAGGGTATAGTATATGACAGATAGTTGATGAACTCACTATCTCCCCCCCTCATAAGAAAATCGCGGAAGGCTCCGGTTTCGACCGGAGCCTTTCCGTGTATCTTTCGTTTTTATAATTCATTAATGGTCTCTGTTACAGAGGTGTGCCTGATACGTCTTGACGGGGCATATACTGCCAGAATCGCGGCCGCAGCAATGGTGTCATAGGAGATCAGATCCACCACATCCACCTGGCCATCATCCTGATTCATCTTCACAGGAACGTTAAAGCTGCTCCTGCGGCCATAGACACGTTTCACAAGTGCTGTGTGTAGCTCGATTTATTGAGGGATTGCCAATTCAATATAGAGAGCCGAGTACACTTTTGAAAAAGGCGGTATTTTCATAAGAGAGGCTTAAAAGTCAAGAAAATAAGGCATTTTTGAAAGAATTAATCTTTTGAGGATCTTTTGAAATTGAATATGCTTCTGATCGGCTCAGGAAGAAAGAGTGTTTTCTGGTACGATGACGATGCAGAGTATAAGGAAGATATAGTGGCTACTTCCTAAGTGATTTCTTACTCCAAGATACGTTGTGAAAAACATATCACTGAAAAACGCAGAAATACTCGTTACTGATCAGGTTTTGCTCATTGAGTGGTAAAATTATTGGAAGGTAAGAAAAATACTTGCAATATACCCCATAGGGGTATATAATATGCGATGTAAGGGGATCATGATTATGCAGGAAGAAATGGATCAGGTGAGTGAGATGAGTGAAGAGAAGAATAAGCAGGAGTGCTGCGGTGGAAAGACCAAGGAGCGGTCCGGGAAGGAGTACAAGGATCTGATACATCGGCTGAACCGGATTGAGGGACAGATTCGCGGAATTCGGGGCATGGTGGAGAAGGATGCTTATTGTACGGATATTCTGACGCAGGTGGCAGCGGTGAGTGCAGCGCTAAACAGTTTTAATAAGGTATTGCTTTCCAATCATATCAAGACTTGTGTTACGAGGGATATTTTGGAAGGAAAAGAAGATACTGTAGATAAGCTGGTTGCTACCTTGCAGAAGCTGATGAAATAAGGAGGGCAATATGGAACAATATACAGTGACGGGAATGAGTTGTGCAGCCTGCAGCGCCCGGGTGGAGAAAGCAGTGAGCAAGGTAGAAGGAGTAACCTCCTGCAGTGTCAGTCTGTTAACCAATTCCATGGGTGTGGAAGGTACGGCTTCTCCGGAGGCGGTGATCAGGGCCGTAGAGGCTGCCGGTTACGGTGCAGTTAAAAAAGGCGGCGACCCAAATCAAAAGGCCGGAAGCCCCGGGAATGGAAAGCAGGGACGTGAAGGCGGTTATAGCGGGAACGCATCTGCCCGGGATATGGAAGAAGCGTTAAAAGACCGGGAGACGCCGGTATTAAAAAGGCGGTTGATCGCATCCCTGGGATTCCTCGTTGTGCTTATGTACTTTTCCATGGGACACATGATGTGGGGCTGGCCGGTACCGGAAGCGCTTGGGCAGAATCATGTGGCTATGGGGCTCTTGCAGATGCTTTTAACCATTGCGGTCATGGTCATCAATCAGAAATTTTTTATCAGTGGGTTTAAGAGCCTGATACATGGGGCGCCCAACATGGATACACTGGTGGCATTGGGATCGGGTGCAGCCTTCGGGTACAGCACTTATGCGTTGTTTGCCATGACAGATGCCCAGATGCGAGGAGATATGGAAGGCGTCATGTCCTATATGCATGAGCTCTATTTTGAATCTGCCGCCATGATCCTGGCATTGATCACCGTGGGCAAGATGCTGGAGGCCAGATCTAAGGGAAAGACCACCGATGCGCTGAAGAGCCTGATGAAGCTGGCGCCCAAGACGGCTACCATCGTCCGGAATGGACAGGAGGTGGAAGTCGGGATCGAGCAGGTTAAAAAAGGTGACATTTTTATCGTGCGTCCCGGAGAAAATATACCTGTGGACGGTGTGGTACTGGAAGGAAGCAGCGCAGTGAACGAAGCCGCCCTGACAGGAGAGAGTATTCCCGTGGATAAGGCAGCGGGAGACAGTGTGTCTGCGGCCACGGTGAATCAGTCAGGTTTTATCAAATGTGAAGCCACCAGAGTGGGAGAGGATACCACACTTTCCCAGATCATTCAGATGGTCAGTGATGCGGCTGCTACCAAGGCGCCTATTGCCAAGGTGGCGGACCGGGTATCCGGTATTTTTGTGCCCACAGTTATTACCATTGCACTGATTACCATTGCAGTCTGGCTGTTTGCGGGAGAAAGCATCGGCTTTGCGCTGGCAAGAGGCATCTCAGTTCTGGTCATCAGCTGTCCCTGTGCGCTGGGACTGGCTACCCCCGTAGCGATCATGGTGGGAAATGGTATGGGTGCAAAGAACGGCATCATGTTCAAGACCGCGGTATCTCTGGAAGAGGCAGGAAAGGTGCAGATCGTGGCGCTGGATAAGACGGGTACCATCACCAGCGGACAGCCCAAGGTGACGAATGTGATACCTGCCCGGGGTATCAGTCAGGAGGAGCTTCTGCAATATGCTGCATCCCTGGAGCAGAAGAGTGAGCATCCTCTGGCAGGCGCAGTACTTTTATATACCGGAGAAATGAAAATAGTACCGAAAGAAGTGACAGATTTTGAGGCACTTCCGGGTAACGGCCTTTCTGCCGGATATGACGGGAAAATGCTTTACGGCGGAAATTACCGGTTTATAAGCAGCAAGGTGAAGGTGCCGGAAGAAGTGAAGAAGCAGTCTGAACAGCTGGCCGAACAGGGGAAGACACCGCTGTTCTTCGCACTGGAGAAGGAACTGATCGGTCTGATCGCAGTGGCAGATGTGATCAAAGAAGACAGCCCCCGGGCGGTTAAGGAACTGCAGAACATGGGCATTCATGTAGTCATGCTGACCGGTGACAATGAGAGGACAGCCCGTGCTATCGGCAAGCAGGCCGGTGTAGACGAGGTCATTGCCGGTGTCCTGCCGGATGGAAAAGAAAGTGTGATCCGCGCTTTGCAGGAAAAGGGCAAGGTGGCTATGGTAGGTGACGGTATCAACGATGCTCCGGCCCTGACCAGGGCGGATATCGGTATTGCCATCGGTGCAGGTACCGACATTGCCATTGATGCCGCAGATGTGGTGCTGATGAAGAGCAGGCTCAGCGATGTGCCGGCAGCTATCCGCTTAAGCCGTGCTACTTTGAAAAATATCCATGAAAATCTCTTCTGGGCATTTTTCTACAATATAATAGGAATTCCGCTGGCAGCAGGCGTATGGATCCCTTTGTTTGGCTGGAAATTAAACCCCATGTTCGGGGCGGCGGCCATGAGCCTGTCCAGCTTCTGTGTAGTAACCAATGCGCTGCGCCTCAATCTGTTTCAGGTGCACGATGCAAGGAAAGACAAGCGGATCAAGAACGCGATTGTGATGGAAAAAAAGGAAGACAACGGCTGTCCGTCAGGTAGTTGCTGCATATATGAAAATGAAAAGAAAGATGAGGACAAAACAATGGAAAAAACAATGAAAATCGAAGGCATGATGTGTGGACACTGTGAGGCAAGAGTGAAGAAGGTTCTGGAAGCGCTTCCGGAAGTGACAGAGGCAGTTGTAAGCCATACGGAAGGAACTGCAGTTGTGAAGCTGAATGCGGAAATTTCCGATGAAGTATTGAAGAAAACAGTGGAAGATCAGGATTACACAGTAACATCTGTACAGTAAAGCCGAGAATAGAACAGGAAGATACACACAGTTGCTTTATGGAGGTTATCATGAATCATATCACAGACGGTATTATTTATGTTGGTGTCAATGACCATGAGATCGATCTTTTTGAAGGTCAGTATCTTGTACCGAACGGAATGGCATATAATTCATATGTCATTCTGGATGAAAAGACAGTTGTCATGGATACGGTAGATGCCGGAAAAACGAAAGAATGGCTGATTTATGTGGAACAGGCACTGGAAGGCAGAATGCCGGATTATCTGGTGGTACAGCATATGGAGCCGGATCATTCTGCATCTATGGAAGCCTTCAGGGAGAAATATCCGCAGACAACGGTAGTGGGAAATTCCAAAACCCTTACCATGATCGGGCAGTTCTTTCCGAAGATGAGCCTTCAGAATACTTTGACGGTAAAGGACGGAGAAGCACTTAGCCTTGGAAAACACACGCTGAACTTTGTATATGCGCCCATGGTGCACTGGCCGGAGGTCATGATGACATATGAATCAGCTGAGAAAGTATTGTTTTCCGCAGATGGTTTCGGTAAATTCGGAGCGCTGGATATAGAGGAAGAATGGGCTAGTGAAGCCAGAAGATATTATTTTGGCATTGTTGGAAAATATGGGCTGCAGGTGCAGAATGTACTGAAGAAGGCTGCAGCGCTGGATATCCTGATGATTTGCCCCCTGCATGGCCCTGTGCTTACTGAGAATCTGGGCTGTTATCTGAACCTGTATGATATCTGGTCATCTTATCGGGCAGAGGAAGAGGGCGTGTGTATCTGTTATTCTTCCGTGTACGGTCACACAAAAGAGGCTGTAAAGCTCTTAGCAAAGCTGTTAACAGAGGCAGGTGTGAAAGTGGCCTGCTATGATCTGGCAAGAGATGACATGGCTGAGGCCATGGCAGCAGCCTTTTGCTTTGACAGGCTGGTGCTGGCTTCTATTACCTATAATGGGGATGTTTTCCCTCATATGAAGACATTCCTGGCAGGGCTTTCGGAAAGAGGGTACCGCAACAGGAAAGTGGCCTTACTGGAGAATGGTTCCTGGGCTCCTATGGCCAATAAGGTAATGCAGAATACTCTGCAGAGCTTTAAGAATATTACGTTGGCAGAGCATTCTGTGACGATGCGGTCGGCTTTAAATGATGAGACAGCAGCACAGATAAAGGCGCTGGCGGAAGAACTTACAGCAAAATAGGGTGCGCTTATAAAAAAAGGCAGCTGCAATTTTGATATGCAGCTGCCGTTTTCAAAATCATAATAATTAATGCAGGAATAACCGTATCAGCTTTAAATAAGCTTTCCGGTAAGGCTGATACCGCATGGGCATATCCAGCCAGCAATATTTCTTTACAATACTCTTTGCATGACTGAAAGTATCAAAGCTCTTTTTCCCATGATAGGATCCCATACCGCTGTTTCCTACGCCGCCGAATCCCATCTCGGAAGTAGCCAGATGGATGACGGTATCGTTGATACATCCGCCGCCAAAGGAAACGTGCTTTAAGAAACGCTCTTCGGTACTCTTGTCACCGGTGAAAAGGTACAGTGCCAGAGGCTTTTCACGGGAAGTAATAAAGTCTTCCGCCTCATCCAGGGTATCATAAGTAAGGATAGGCAGGATGGGACCGAAGATTTCTTCCTGCATGACAGGATCTTCAGCCGTTACATGATCCAGAACGGTAGGAGCGATCCGAAGGGCATCAGAATCAGATTCACCGCCCAGAATGGTCTTGTCGGGTGTGATCAGACCCAGTAACCGGTCAAAATGCTTTCTGTTGACGATTTTGCCGTAATCGGGATTGTCAAGCGGCTGTGCACCATACATTTTGATGATCTGTTCTTTTAACAAAGGAAGGAAAGCATCTTTTACGCTGCGGTCTATCAGGACATAGTCCGGGGCCACACAGGTCTGTCCGCAATTTAAAAACTTACCGAAAGCCAGTCTTGTTGCAGCAATCTGCAGATTGGCGGTACGGTCGATGATGCAGGGACTTTTGCCGCCCAGCTCCAGGGTGACGGGAGTCAGGTGGGCGGAAGCTTTCTCCATCACAAGCTTACCAACGGTGACACCGCCGGTAAAGAAGATATAGTCAAAGCGTTGATTCAAAAGCTCTGTGTTCTCGGCGCGTCCTCCTTCTACTGCAGCTACATATTCCTGGGGAAAGACTTCCCGGATAATTTCCGCAATGATCGCGGAGGTGGCAGGAGAGTAGGCGGAAGGCTTTACGATACAGCAGTTTCCGGCAGCCAGGGCGCCGATCAGAGGCTCCATACAAAGCATGAAAGGATAGTTCCAGGGTGACATGATCAGAACACAGCCATAAGGCTCCTGTACGGTGAAACTGTGTGCATGAAAATTCACCAGGCCGGTATGATGGGTCTTGGGACGGGCCCAGCGCTTCAAGTGACTGATCTGATAGGAAAGCTCACTCAGCGTCAGTCCGACTTCACACATATAGCCTTCTGTTTCTGATTTCCCAAGGTCTTCTTTCAGGGCAGACAGAATCTGCGGTTCCTTTGCCTGAATGGTCTCTCTCAGCTTTTTCAGCATTGTAAGACGGTAATTGATATCGATTGTAATATGGCTCTGAAAATAGGTTCTCTGGCGGTTTACCAGTTCTTTGATTTCCATTATCGTGCCTCCGATCATTGCGTTATGATATCGTCTGTTCTTTTACGACCTGTTCTGTTTTAAGACCTGTTCTGCTTTATGACACTGTCTGTTACTTTATAACATACATGATGCCGAATGCATTAGGGCCGATGTGTGTACCGATGGTAGGACCCACCTGCAGTCTGGCAGCAGGATGAATCTCTGCACTTTCCAAGCGCTCTTCAAACTTTTCGCTGTTTTCCGAGCCATAGGTATAGAGACTGTATATAGGATAATCAGGATCCAACTCATTCTCTTTTACATGCTTGATCAGGCTGGTGATTGCTTTATTCCGGCCGATGGCTTTACCGATGATTCCGATGGTTCCTTCTTCAGTGATGGTGATCATAGGTTTCAAATTGGCAAGTTCTCCGATGGTGGCAGCCGTTTTGCTGAGTCTGCCGCCGCGGTAGAGATATTCTAAAGTATCAAGGGCAGCTGCTACTTTGACCTTGGATTTCAGCTTTTCTACTTCGGCCACGATATCCTTTGCGGCATAGCCCTGATCACGAAGGGCACAGGCACGTTCAGCCAGAACCTGAATGAGACAGATGGCGGCAAGAGAATCAATGATATAAATATTGTCATAGTCAGCCATATCCCTGGCAATGCATGCACCCTGACAGGTTCCGCTGAGTCCGGAGGACAGCAGGATACAGATACAGTCATCACCCTTTTCTTTGGCATCCAGGAAAATATCCAGAAATGCCTGGGTAGAAGGCTGTGCGGTCTTGGGAAAATCGGAGGTTTCTGTCAGCATCTTATAAAAAGCGTCACGGTTTAAATCGATACCGTCCAGATAAGAATGTTCTCCGATAGTGACACTGATGGGTACCAGTTCCATGTTCTTCTGCTTCAATTCCTCAAGCTGATAATCTGAGGAAGAATCCACAATAATTCTAATCATTGCATTACCTCTCTTGCTATTTTTAACGGCACATTAATTACATAAAAGGTATACTATCACGCACAGGAAAGCTTGTCAAACGTTTCAAACCGGGTTATAAAAATTTAATTTTTACAGCCCTCTTGCGGGCAATTAAGAAAAAGATTATAATCAATTGTAGCTTTTACCCTCAGGAGGTTAGTGATTATGAAGATCAGTGAAATACATAATAAGAAGCGCCCTGTACTGTCCTTTGAAATTTTTCCGCCGAAGCATGGTGCCGCGCTGCAGAATATTGACGAGACTCTTTCTATATTAAGTGAGCTGAAGCCGGATTTTATCAGTGTGACGTTCGGAGCCGGGGGCAGTTCCAATAATAATAAAACAATAGAACTGGCCAAGAAGATCAAGGAGGTCTACCACATCGAGCCGGTTGTTCATCTGACTTGTCTTACTTATTCTAAGTCAGAGATCGATGAATTTTCCAAGATATTATTAGACAATGATCTAAAGAATATCCTTGCCTTGCGTGGTGACCGTAATCCCGACATTCCTCCTAAGGAGGACTTTGCCCATGCAAGCGAGCTGACAGCATATTTAAAGACAAAAGGTGATTTCTGTATAGGCGGCGCCTGCTATCCTGAATGCCATCCCGAATCGGCAAGCAGAGTCACTGAGATGCGTCATCTGAAGGAAAAAGTAGATGCAGGGGACGAATTCCTGCTTTCTCAGCTTTTCTTTGACAACAACATGTTCTATTCCTTCTTGGAAGACTGCCGGATCGCCGGAATCGAGGTCCCCGTTACCCCCGGCATTATGCCTGTCATCAACAAGGCTCAGATAGAGCGAATGGTAACCCTCTGCGGAGCGTCCCTTCCGGAGAAATTCCGCCGGATCATGAACCGATTCGAGGACAACAAAGAGGCACTTTTTGATGCCGGCATGGCTTATGCTCTCAGCCAGATCATCGACCTTTTGGCAAATGACGTGGACGGCATCCACCTTTATACTATGAATAATCCAGCTGTGGCACGCCGGATCTGCGAAGGCATTAAAAACATTATATAAAAGTAAATATTGATTAGAGTGGGTATGATATGATAAACTCTATATATCATAATGACTGGTGGTTAGCTTGAAAGGAAGTAGCTTATATGGGTGTTTATCTGAATAGTAAAAAACCATGGACATTGTACCAGGAAGAGGCGAGAGCAGCTTATTTTGTAGATAAAACAGATATGCTTGAAGAACTTCTCGATATGGTGGAGCAAGGAAATAAATATATCTGCATAACCAGACCCCGCCGCTTTGGAAAGACGGTAATGGCCAATATGATTGCTTCGTTTTTAAGCTGCGGAGTGAATAGCAAGGAACTGTTCAGAACTTTAAAAATAGGGAGCTATAAAAAGTTTGCACACTATAATAATCAATATTCTGTGATTACGATTACATTAAATGAAATTCCTAAAAACTGCAGTTCATATGAGCAGTATATCGGCAGGATAGAAAGTAAACTGATCAGGGACATTCAGAAAGCGTACCCTGACTATACGTTCAGCGAAGATGATGCAGTATGGGACATTCTCGAGGAAATTAGCGAAACAGAAGAGAATGCACAATTTGTATTTGTGTTGGATGAGTGGGACTATATTTTTCACAGAGATTTTGTTACTGAAAAGGATAAAATGTCCTATGTAGAATTTTTGAGCAACCTGTTAAAGGGAAAGGCATATGTTTCTTTTGCCTATATGACGGGGATTCTTCCAATTGCAAAGTACTCCAGTGGATCTGAGTTAAATATGTTTCTGGAGTATACCATGGCTTCAGAAGAAAAATTCAGTGATTCTTTTGGCTTCACAGAATCTGAGGTGGATGAGCTGTATCGGAGATATCTGCAAAAGTGCAGCGAGCCCAAAGTAAGCAGGGAAGGCCTGCGGACATGGTATGATGGTTATCATACGTGTTCTAAGGAACGTGTATACAATCCACGTTCTGTTGTGGCTGCATTGCTTAATAATAATCTGGGAAATTATTGGACCAGCTCCGGACCGTATGATGAGATATTTTATTATATAGAAAAGAATGTGGATGATGTGCGGGATGATCTGGCTTTGATGGTAGCAGGGAAGCCTGTGTCGGCAAAAGTACGTGAATATGCTGCAACGTCAATGAATTTATCCACCAAGGATGAAATATTTTCGGCGATGGTGGTATACGGTTTTCTGAGTTATGACAATGGTTGCGTGTATATTCCTAATAAGGAGCTTATGGATTTTATCCGGAGGATCTGAGAGCAGATTGCATCATTCTTGAATTGAAGGTAGATTGTAGTGCTGATGATGCGATTCAACAGATTAAGGATAACAAGTACAATCTTAGATTCCAGGGGAAAATTGGTGAGAAGCCCAAATATACCGGGAAGATTCTGGCTGTTGGTATTGCTTATGATAAGAAAACCAAGAAACATGATTGTAAGATAGAAGTTCTTTAATGTGAAAGGAAGTGGGAATGGTTCCTGTTCAGGAAACGTGCCCACTTCCTTTCACATTTTATACGCCTTCGGCCTTTCCTTACTGATTTCCGGTCGAAGCATGCCTTTTAATCGCCTCAAAACTTTCAGAGCTGATCACGTGTTCAATCTTGCAGGCATCCTCACTTGCAATAGCAGGGTCCACCCCAAGACGTACCAGCCAGGCAGTGAGAAGTTCATGACGTTCGAAAATCATTTCTGCAATATTACGTCCTGATTCGGTAAGATAGATAAATCCTTCTTTCGTAACCGTTATATGATTCTTTTCCCGAAGATTTTTCATAGCTACGCTGACACTGGACTTCTTAAAGCCAAGTTCCTCAGCAATATCCACAGAACGCACTACAGGATGAGATTTGCTCAATATCAAAATTGTTTCAAGATAGTTTTCTGCTGATTCATTTATGTGCATAAGATCATTACTCCTTCCTTTGTGTCAGTATAACACAACTTGAGAGGATTCGGCAAGTGTAAGCATGACTTAAATTTTGATACTTGATGTCCGGTTTGGGAGAGGAGCCGATCACCTTCAATGCCAGTTTTGGCTTCATTAGGCTTGACCTTTTAATTTCTTACCATAAGCCGAAGTATATCCTTTATGGGTAGATGCTTAATTGCATTCTTACAGACCTTATACACTTTTCCTGACCTGGGCTTGTGCCAACAGTAACGCCATTGAAAAGCAGTGCAAGTAATACTTGACAATCCATTGAAGTTAGTTTATACTAACTATAAAAAAAGGAAATAATAGGATCACTATACATAGAATCAGAAAGAGGTATCAATATGGGCAACCTGGTAGTGGGACTCATTGTGGCAGGTCTCGCAGCACTTGTAATCAGAAAAATGATAAAAGATAAAAAGAACGGAAAATCCCTGCAGTGTGGCGGCGACTGCAGTCACTGCGGCGGTCACTGTTCTCATTAGAAAGCATAAAATAATAGCAGGAAATAATATCAGCAATAGGAAAAGGAGGAAGCGGTTATGGGAAATGTAATTGTGATAGTAATTGTTGTATTGATAGTGTTCTTTGCGCTGCGTTCTACGCTGAAGCATTTTGCCGGAAAAGGTGGCTGTTGCGGTGGCGGAAGTGTGCCGAAGCAGAAGAAAGTTATCAAAAGTGCCAAGTATCGTAAGGTGATGGAGATAGAAGGTCTTCATTGCGAAAACTGTAAGAACAGCGTGGAAAAGGCTATCAACAGCCTGGAAGGCGCTGCGGCGAAGGTGAATCTGAAGGAACAGACCGCCGAAGTAGTACTGGAGAAGGACGTGGCGGATGAAGTATTGAAAGCAGCAGTAGAAAAGGCGGGATTTCGTGTGACTGCCATTCGTGGTCTTACATAGGAATTGCTAGTTTATATATTTTATGATAAAGTAAAAGCATCGGCAGAAAGCAGCGTTGAGGGAAGACTCAGAAAGCTTCTGCAGGTGCTTTTTTGTATGTTAATGCCATGTGACAGGAACAATCGGGGGAAAAGGAGGTTTCCATGGAACCAAGCAGAGAAGATTATCAGATTTATAATAGAGTGATTCCGGAAAGATCGGCTGTCTATGCGGAGTTTCCGCAGGCGCTTTGGCAAGAATTAAAAGCGTTTCTGGAAACCAGAGGAATAAAACAACTCTACAGTCATCAGGCAGAGATGTTTGAACGTGCCATGGAAGGCAAAAATCTGGTCATTACCACTTCCACCGCCAGCGGTAAGACGTTAAGCTTTCTGCTGCCTGTGATGCAGAAGATTTTAGAGGATCCGTCTGCCAGGGCTATCTTTATTTATCCTACCAAGGCGCTGGCCAGTGACCAGTATCGGGCGTTGCAGCCTTATCTGGAATATTTTAAAGGAAAAGTTGCAGCCGGAGTATACGATGGTGATACACCGACGGCGGAACGGACAAGGATTCGCCAGTCGGCCAATATCATTCTCACCAATCCGGAAATGGTCAATAGTGCCTTTTTACCCAATCACAGTAAATATGGGATAGACCTGATTTTTGCCAATCTGCAGTACGTAGTGATCGATGAGCTGCATACCTACCGGGGCGCTTTCGGTTCCCACTTTGCAAATGTGATGCGGAGACTTCACAGGGTGTGCCGCTATTATCATGCTTCTCCCAGGTTCCTGTGCAGCTCGGCTACCATTGCCAATCCATTGGAATTGGCAGAAGAGATCTGCGGCTGTGATTTTCATCAGATTGACAGGGACGGTTCTCCAGCACCAGAGAGGAAGTACGTATTCCTTCAGCCGCCCAAGATAAAGGGCAAAGATGATGCGGTCTACGGTCAGGTCCCGGCAGCAAATGTTGCTGCAGGACTGATTGAGGAGCTGGCGGGCCGTGGAACCAGTTTTATTGCCTTTGCCAAATCCAGAAGAAACGTGGAAGTGATTCTAAAGGAAGCCAGAGACCGGCTGGAGGCAGAAGACCGTATCTTCGGAAGAAGCGGATCACCGGAGCGCATCTCAGGCTATCGGGGAGGGTATACCCCGAAGGAACGCAAGGAAATTGAACGAAAGATGATAGAGGGGCAGCTGGCCGGTCTGGTATCCACCAATGCGCTGGAACTTGGAATTGATATCGGAAAGATTGATGCCACCATTCTGGTGGGCTATCCGGGTACCAGGGCTTCTTTCTGGCAAAGGACGGGAAGGGCAGGAAGAAGCGGGAAAGAATGCACCAATTACCTGATTCTGGAAGAATTGCCCTTTGATCAGTATATTGTGATCAATCCCCGGTGGCTATTTGAAAATAGCAGTGAAAATGCGGTCGTTGACAAGAACAACCTGTTGATCGAACTGTCCCATATCAGGGCGGCAGCAGCGGAGATTCCGCTTACTTTAGATGATATTGCGTTGTTCCCGGACCTGGGAGAGACCATTCCGGTGCTTCTTCACGCGGGGGAGCTTAACAGTGCAGGCGGGCGGTTCCTCTGGTCAGGTGATTCGTTCCCGGCAGGAGATTACAGCCTGCGCAACATTGACAGGAACCGGTACCGGCTGATGAATGAAGAAAGCGGGCAGATGATCACGGAAATGGATGAGATGCAGGCTTATCGGGAGATTCATGAGGGAGCCATTTATCTTCATGACGGAATGCAGTATCAGATTCGGAAGATGGACCTGGAAGGGAAAGTATCCTATGCAGTACCTTTTTCCGGAAATTATTATACCATGCCGGGCGGAAATACCCGGATAGATGTCATCAAATGGAGCCGGGAACAGCAGTATGGCAGATTGAAGGCAGCTTTTGGTGATGTCAAGGTGGAAGATATCATCCACATGTACAAAAAGCTGCAGTTTCATAATCACCAGAACCTGGGCTTTGAACAGCTTAAGCGTCCTCTGGAGAAGACTTTCGAGACGGAAGGGACGGGAATTGTCATCCCCAAAGATGTGGTCAGGATTTATCGCAGGGTGATGCGGGTTACGGCAAATGGTGCTATCATCCGCAATAATCATTTTGAGGGCTTGTGCTATGCGCTGAAAAATGCTGCACGGATGCTGACCATGACGGAGGAAGAGGATATCGGTGTGGTCATGAGTGATAATATCGCTCCCGGTGAAAATTCTCTGGCGGAAGCCTTTGACGAGGTATATCTATATTTTTATGATCAATATATAGGCGGACTTGGCTATGCAGAGAAAATCTACGAGCTGCTGCCTCAGATTATAGATAAAGCCATTGAGATGGTAGGAGGCTGCAGCTGCGCTCAGGGGAAAGTGTCCGGTGGTGGTTGTGTGGCCTGTGTAGGCGATCATCGGCTGGACAGGAACCTGGTACTGTGGGGACTGCGCAGCATGCTGGAGGAGATTGCACCGCCCAAAGAGATCAGAATGGGAGAGGATGCGCCGGAATATTATGTGAAAAAGCCCTTTGTTTTTCGGGAACTTGGGGCGAAATGGCAGGAATTTTGTGCTTTTTTACAATCAAAAGGGGAAAGCCACGCGGCTTTCTTACATACCATTGCCGGGGTGGAAACGGAAGGGGCAAAACTTCGCCTCTATACGGAAAATGATTTTTACAGAACCTGGATGATGGAGGAAAATAACAGAAAAGCAATTGTGAACCTGCTTAAATTTTATACGGATGCGCCGGCCGGAGTGACGATGGAGGCAGTGATTGTACCGCAGGAAAAAAAGCAGCAGGAGCTTAAGAATCAGGAGCAGAGACTGAAGCAGGAGAAGCTGACAAGGCGGCTGGGGAGCCTGAAGGGGGACAGAGAAGATTGAGTACAATGGAAGAAGTACTTGCTAAATTGAATGAAGAACAGCGTGAGGCGGTCCTGGATGAAAGCCCGGTCTGCATCGTCAATGCCAATGTGGGAAGCGGTAAGACAACGGTGTTGACAGTCAAGGTAAGATATCTGCATGAAAGAAAGGGGACAGCCTATGAAGATATGCTGGTACTTACTTTTACCAACAAGGCTGCCGATGAAATCCGGGAGAGACTGGGAATTGAGAAAGCTTGTGAAGCGGAGCCGGTCCCCAAGGAAACGGCAGGTTTCGGCACATTCCACAGCGTGGCTATGATGCTTTTGAAAGAAAAACTGCCCTTGGAAAAAGTGGGTTATGCGCCGGATTTTACTATTATCGAGCCGGAAGAAGAACTGGAACTGGCAAATGAACTCACCAAAATGCATCGTCTGAAGATCAAATATCCACAAAGGCTTGCCAAACGTCTTGACCAGGCGACTGCCATGAATGTAGAAGAGCGGGAGGGGATTGCAGGCAGGAAAGTAGATAAGTACGGTGATGATATCTGGCAGCTTACCGATCTGCTGCAGCAGGAAAAACGTCAGAGGAATCAGATGAGCTTCAATGATCTGATCCTGAATGCAGTGCGGCTGCTGGAACAGTTTACATATCACCCGGACTGGATCATCATCGATGAGGTGCAGGACTGTGACTCGCTGCAGCTTAGGATGATAGAAGCTTTAAAAGGAACCCGGACCAGGCTGTTTGCGGTGGGCGATCCCAACCAGGTGATTTATAGCTTTCGGGGAAGTGATCTGAATGTGTGTTATCTGCTGGCTCACAAATATCAGGCCAGAGAGCTTACCCTGTCTGTGAACTACCGTTCCAGCCGGGCGATTCTGGATGCAGCCAGATATTTTAAACAGTGTGGCAGTCGTCTACAGCCCTCCCGAGAGGGCGGGGAGCGCATTGTAATAAGAAAGCACTACGATCCCATGGCGGAGGCGTATTACCTGGCCGCAAGGATCAGACAATTGATCGCAGACGGCATTCCGGGGGCAGAGATAGCTATCTTTTACCGCCTGCAGGAACAGGCGGAGCTTTTAAGGGATGTGTTTGCCAGAGAAGGGTTGCCGATAGAAGAATTACAGCTGATGACTTTGCATGCCTCCAAGGGACTGGAATTTTCAGTGGTATTTATCATCGGTGTCAATAATGGACTGATTCCGCTAATTGGCAGCAGGCAGGAGGAAGAAGAGGAACGTAGGCTGTTTTTCGTTGGAATGACAAGGGCGAGAGACAGGCTGGAGCTTTCCTGGTATGTACATCCGGGCTACCCTAAAGTACAACCAGGTGAGGGGCGCTTTTTACAGATGATACCGCCGGCACTGGTTGTGAGAGAGGGGGAGGAAACGCAGAAAACGGATCTGCAGGAACTGAGACGCCGTATTCTGGATGCGAGACAGCAGAAGGCGGAGCAGCCAATCGATATGACAGAACAACAGGATGCAGAAAATCAGCCCAATGAAGCGGAGGCCAACCCAAAATCCACTCCACAGGTCCGCCATGCGAAATATGGCATCGGCACCGTGATCCGGGAGGATGAGACTACCATAGAAGTAGCGTTTGAAGGTTATGGGAACAAAGAATTCCTGAAAGCATTTACTTTGCTGGAAAGGTTATATTTGTAATTTATCTCTTATTATGATACAATAATTGGTACGAAATCAGGAGGTATTATGATGAAAGTTTTGTTGGTAAACGGAAGCCCTCATGCAAAGGGCTGCACATATACGGCATTGGAAGAAGTTGCAGGCGCGCTGAATAAGCAGGGCATTGAAACGGAAATTTTCTGGCTGGGAGTAGACCCTATCGCAGGCTGCATCGGCTGCGGAGCCTGCAGGAAGACAGGCGAATGCTTCCGTAAAGATAAGGTAAATGAATTTGCAGAGAAGGCAAAAGAGGCAGACGGCTTTGTTTTCGGTACACCGGTACATTATGCGGCGGCATCCGGTGCTCTCACTTCCTTTATGGACAGGGCATTTTACAGCGCAGGTGCAGCCATGGCAGGCAAACCCGCAGCATGTGTGGCCAGCTGCAGAAGAGGCGGAGCTACAGCTACTTTCGATCAGCTGAATAAATATATGACCATCAACTGCATGCCCATCGTATCCAGCCAGTACTGGAACATGGTTCACGGCAACACACCGGACGAGGTGATTAAGGATCTGGAAGGAATGCAGATCATGCGTACCCTGGGCAACAATATGGCATGGTTATTAAAATGTATCGCTCTGGGCAAAGAAAACGGAATTGCTTTCCCGGAGAGAGAACCTGCAGTGAAGACGAATTTTATCAGGTAACAGATATGGCAGGGAAAAAAGTGATCAATATGGATGAGGTCAGGGCAATCAGGCCGTCTTCACCGGATGAAATCATAGCCTATGTGGATGGCAGTTATGACCATTCCATTCGCCACTATGCCTTTGGCTGTGTCTTTATTTTACCGGATGGCAGGGTGTATGCGGAAAACGGAAATGGTGACAATCCGGACTCGGCTGCTTTGCGGAACGTGACGGGAGAAATGTTGGGAGCCATGTTCGCAGTGAGGTTTGCCATCGTCAACGGTTTTCGGAGTATCGAGATCCGTTATGACTATGAAGGAATTGAAAAGTGGGTGACAGGTGCCTGGAAAAGTAAGACAGAGCTTACTCAGAAATATGCCCAGGCCATGAGAAAGTGGTCTGCCAATGTGCAGATTCGATTCACCAAAGTAGTTGCCCATACCAATGTATATTATAATGAAATGGCTGACAAACTGGCTAAGGAAGCACTTCCCGGTTCCAAGGGAGTGCCTTCCGTGAGAAAAGTAAGTGAGATGGAGCCTGTAAATGGAACAGATGAGATTAAATAAGTATCTGGCAGATCACGGTATCTGCTCCCGCAGGGAAGCCGACCGCCTGATAGAGCAGTGTCGGGTGACGGTGAATGGCCGTATTGCGGGCATGGGCACCAAGGTGTCAGAGGAAGATGAGGTTGCGCTGAACGGGAAACGAATCGGCGGGAAGCCTAAGACGGTGGTGCTGGCTTTTTACAAACCGGTAGGTGTGACCTGCACGGAGAAAGACCGCCACGCGGAGAAAATCATTACAGACATGATTCATTATCCTATAAGAGTGACGTATGCAGGCCGTCTGGATAAAGATTCAGAGGGGCTGCTTCTTCTGACCAATGACGGAAAGCTGATAGATGCCATGATGCGGGGGGCCAATCGTCATGAGAAGGAATACGTGGTCAAGGTAGATAAAGAAATCACCGAAGAGTTTCTGGAAAGTATGAGTGCCGGTATTTACCTGAAAGAATTGGAACGGACTACGCGACCCTGCCAGGTGAAAGCAGAAGGAAAGTATACGTTCCGCATCATTTTGACCCAGGGGCTGAACCGCCAGATCCGCAGGATGTGCCAGGTCTGCGGTTATGAGGTGAAGAAGCTTAAGAGAGTCAGGATCATGAATATCAGCCTGGATAAGATTCCCTATGGAAAATATCGGGAACTGACAGAATGTGAAATGGAGCAGTTGTACACTCTGGCAGGTTTGCATGAGTGAAAACAGGAAACGGAGTGGAAATGGAAAGTAATAAGTCAGAAAGAATCAAATATCTGGTAGAAACCCTGAATCAGGCGGCCCAAGCTTACTATGCTGAGGACAGGGAGATCATGAGCAACTTTGAATATGACAAGCTCTACGATGAACTGGCCGCACTGGAAGAAGAAACAGGTATGGTCCTCTCCAACAGCCCTACCGTGAATGTAGGATACGAGGCGGTGGAGGAGCTGCCCAAGGAGCGTCATGAAAGCCCCATGCTTTCTCTGGGAAAGACGAAGAGCAGGGAGGAACTGAGGGACTGGCTTCAGGGTCATGAAGGGATTCTCAGCTGGAAGCTGGATGGTCTTACGGTAGTGCTGACTTATCGGGAGGGAAAGCTGGTTAAGGCTGTCACCAGAGGAAACGGCGAGATCGGTGAGGTCATCACCAATAACGCAAGAACCTTCAAAAATCTGCCCGTGAGCATCGCCTTTCAGGGAGAGCTGGTGCTGCGGGGAGAAGCAGTGATCAGTTACAGTGATTTTGAGAAGATCAATGCACAGATAGAAGATGTGGATGCAAAATATAAGAATCCCCGTAACCTCTGCAGCGGTTCTGTAAGGCAGCTGAATAATGAGATTACTGCGAAGAGAAACGTAAAGCTTTATGCGTTTACGCTGGTCAGTGCAGACGGCGTGGATTTTGACAATTCCAGGGAGAAGCAGTTCCTGTTTTTAAAGGAGCAGGGCTTTGACGTAGTAGATTATATTAAAGTAAATCAGGAGAATATTCTGGAAGCCGTAGAGAATTTCGAACATCGCATCGAGGGTTATGATATTCCTTCGGACGGACTGGTATTGACTTATGAGGATATTGCCTATGGGCAGTCCCTGGGACGTACTGCCAAGTTCCCGAGACATTCCATTGCTTTTAAATGGGCGGACGAGATTCGTGAGACTACTTTGAAAGAAATGGAATGGAGCGCCAGCAGAACCGGTCTTATCAATCCGGTGGCAATTTTTGAACCGGTAGAGCTGGAGGGAACAACGGTCAGCCGTGCTTCTGTTCACAATGTCAGCATTGTAAAAAGCCTGCGCTTAGGAATCGGTGACAGGATTACGGTATATAAGGCCAATATGATCATCCCTCAGATCGCGGAGAACTTAACCGGCAGCGACACACTGGAAATTCCAAAGATCTGTCCTGTCTGCGGCGGGGCTACAGAAATCAGGCAGATCAATGATGTACAGTCATTGTACTGTACCAATGAAGACTGCGCAGCCAAGAAGATCAAGTCCTACACGCTGTTCGTCAGCCGGGATGCACTGAATATTGACGGCTTAAGTGAGGCTACCCTGGAAAAGTTCATCGATCAGGGCTTCATTCACGAATACGCAGACCTGTATCATCTGGACCGGTATCAGGAAGTCATCACTCAGATGGAAGGATTTGGGGAAAAGTCCTATCAGAATCTGATCCAGAGTGTGGATACCTCCAGAAAAACTACTCTTCCCAGAGTTATCTACGGACTGGGTATCGCCAATATCGGTGTAGCCAACGCCAAGATGCTTTGCAGACATTTTGACTATGATCTGGAGCGGATGAAGCAGGCTGATGTAGAAGAACTGAGTGCCATCGAAGGGGTAGGCGAGGTGATCGCAACTGCTTTTGTAGAGTATATGCACAGGGAAGATAATCTTGTGAAGATAGATCATCTGATGAAAGAACTGGAAGTGGAGATTCCTCAGGTGGATGCGTCAGCCCAGACTCTTACCGGAAAGGTATTCGTTATCACCGGCAGCCTGGAGCATTACGGCAGCAGAAATGAACTGAAAGAGATCATTGAGCAGAAGGGCGGCAAGGTAACGGGAAGTGTAACTTCCAAGACAGACTGCCTGATCAACAATGATATTGCGTCCACTTCATCCAAGAATAAAAAGGCGAAAGAACTGAATATCCCGATCATTACAGAAGAGCAGTTCCGCAGTGAATATCTGGGAATTCAGGATTAGATGCCCGGGAAATAAAGGAAAGTGAGAGGATAAGAAAATGCCTATTAAAACACAAAGCGATCTGCCGGCAAGGGAGATCCTGGAAAATGAAAATATATTTGTAATGGATGAGTATCGTGCTTTGCATCAGGACATCCGTCCCCTGCAGGTACTGATCTTAAATAACATGCCGGTGAAGCAGGATACCGAGCTGCAGCTTCTGCGTGCCCTTTCCAACACCCCGCTGCAGATTGACGTGACTTTCATGAATGTAAAGAGTCATATCTCCCAGAATACTTCTGCCAGTCACCTGAATAAGTTCTATACCACACTGGATGAAATCAGAGACCAGAAGTTTGACGGACTGATCGTAACGGGTGCGCCTGTGGAAGATATCAGCTTTGAAGAAGTAGATTACTGGGAGGAAACCTGCGAAATCCTAGACTGGGCAGAGACCCATGTGACATCCACACTGCACATTTGCTGGGCAGCACAGGCCGGCCTTTACCATTATTATGGCATCAACAAAAAGCAGCTGCCCCAGAAGCTGTTCGGCGTATATGAACATAAGGTATCCAACCGTAAGATTCCTCTTGTGAGAGGCTTTGACGATATTTTCCTGGCGCCTCACAGCCGCCATACCGAGACCCCGGCAGAAGCCATTCATGCCTGCAAGGAGCTGACCGTGCTGGCAGAGTCGCCGGTGGCAGGCGTATTCCTTGCCATTGCGGAGAACGGAAAGAAAATCTTTGTCAACGGCCATCCGGAATACGACAGATATACTTTGAATAACGAATATTATCGCGATCTGAATAAGGGATTGCCTATTCAGGTGCCTTACAATTATTATCCTAACGATAATCCTGAGGAGAGACCCCTTTTGCAATGGAGATCCCATAGTAATAATCTGTATAGTAACTGGTTGAATTATTATGTGTACCAGGCAACACCGTATGATATCAGGGAAATATAGGAAAAGCAGGTATAAATCGCCTCTCTTGTCCATATACTGGTAATAAGCAATGCAGCAGAGTATCTTGAAACGATATTTTGCATTTACAAATAAGAACTGCTGCGGCGCAATCGAAAACAACGGCAAATTTATCGGCCGTAAATTCAGGAGGTATATATGGCAAGAGGACCGAAGAAATCCATTGAGGAGAGAATCACAGCGAAGCAGGAACTGATTTCTGCACTTTTGACCAGAATTGAATCTGAGAAAAAGGAGCTGGAGGCTTTGTACGAGGAGAAAAGAATCAAGGATCTGGGTACAGTCAATGATTTGATTGAAGAAGCGGGCTTAAGCCCTGAGGAAGCAGCGGAGGCGCTGCAGCAGTATCTGGACAGCAGGATGGCAAATGCGTCCTGACATGAAAGTGATATGTTTGGAGAAGAAGTCGTTGTACTTTAGTGGTGCGCGGCTTCTTTTTCAGTTATAGTTCACTCGTCGGCTACGGGCAGGAAAAGCGCATGCTCCAGTAATCATTTTTGCCGGAAAGGATGAGAAAAGAAACAAAAACGGTTGATTGTCGGGTGCGAGTGTGATAACATTTTCCTGTGTTACTTATTCTATGCGATAAGGACAAGATTAAGCGATGGGGAGTTATGGGGTCACGGATTTCGTGCTTGAAGTGGTATCCGACTCTTCGTGTAAAAGAACCAGAGGAAAGAATATATGAGGAAGAAATTAGTCAGATATCTGAAAACATCAATTTGTGTGGTGCTGGTGGCATCCATGCTCACAGGCTGTGGATTTCAGTGGAATAAATGGTATTTTCTGGACGGCAATGGTGGCTGGAAGGAACTGGTAGAGGAATTTAAAGAGGAATTTAGGGAAGCTAACAGTTATGCTGATATGATTGTCGGTGGGGATGGTAATTTAGACCGGGAGGTGACTCAGGATAAGTCAACCCAAAACGATTCTGCAGCGCAAGGTGAGGAGTCGAATTCCGGATCGAAGGATGGAAAGTCACCCTGGGGAGGCGCGGAAAGCAAGGGCTTTTTGGCTGATTTAAGCTTCGATGAATTTGTGGAATATATGTTTCAGGATGCGGTCAACTCGGACACCATGACGCTTCACTTTTATCTCACAGATCCGGAAGCGTACGGTATTACTCCCGGACCGGTCTCTATCGGCACACTGGAAGCGGTGGATCGGGAAGAAAATCAGCTTGTCATAGAGGCGTGCCGTGAGCAGCTTAGCCGTTATGAAGAGGAAGACTTAAGCAGAGAACAGCAGATTACCATGGATCTGATGAATGCGTATCTGGATATTGCAGAAAAGGATATGGAGTTTGAGTATTATTATGAGCCCTTGAGCCCGGGAACGGGAACACACGCCAGCGTGCCTTATGTCTTTGCGGAATATACCTTTTACGACAGGCAGGATGTGGAAGAGTATCTGGAACTGCTGACTCAGCTGGATGATTATTTTCAGTCAGTGGTTGCCTGGGAAGAGGAAAGGGCCGAAAGGGGGCTTTTCATGAAAGATTCTGCACTGGACCAGATTCTGGAAGAGTGCGAAGTATATCTTTGGGACGGGAAAAGTGAGTTTTTCCTGCAGGAGTCTTTCGTGGAGCGTCTGGATGCGTTGGAGGAATTGCTTGCAGAAGAAGCAAAGCAGGGAGGGCAGCAGGAGGCGCTGACTGAGGCTGAGAAGGAAGCGTATCTGAGCAGGCACAAAGAGATACTGCAGGAAGATTTTACAGAAGCATATCAGAATCTGATCGATGGTATGGAGAAACTGCGGGGGAAAGGTGTCAATGAGGAAGGGTTAAGCCATTTACCCCAAGGGCAGGAATATTATGAATATCTGATTCAAAGTAACATTGGCATGACTTACGAGAGTGTGGATGAGCTTTATAATGCGCTGATGATGGAGATAACCAATATCTATTTTGATATGAGTGAGATTCTATATACCGGCGGGGATGCAGTGTATTCTGAATGGCTGGAGGAAGTTACAGAAGAGCGGAGCCCGGAAGAAATTCTGGAGGTGCTGGAGCAGTGTGTGAAAGAAGATTTCCCACAACTGGAAGAAAGCGAATATGAGATCAAGAAAGTGTCAGAATCCATGGAAGGGATGATGAATCCTGCATTTTACATGATCCCGCCGATCGATGCCTTTGACCGGAATGCGATCTATATCAACGAGAAGAAGCTTGAGGAGAGTTCCTATAATCTGTTTGCCGTGCTTGCTCATGAAGGATATCCGGGACACTTGTACCAGAACATGTATTTTAACAGTATGGATTACTGCAATTTCCGCAAGATTCTGCAGTTTACGGGATACAGCGAAGGCTGGGGAACTTATGCGGAATATTATAGTTACCGTTGGATGGAGGAAAATTCCGATTCCGTAAATATGCTGAACTGCCTGTCGGAACAGTTGAATCTGGCATTTTCAGCTCTCCTGGATGTGGGCATTCACTATTATGGCTGGTCAGTTGAGGATACGGCTGATTTCTGCGAGGAAATGTTAGGATATGGATCGGAAGAACGGGAGTATGTACAGGAAATTTATGACTATATCCTATACGACCCCGGAGCCTATCTTGACTATTACGTAGGATATCTGGAAATCAGGAAAATGGCTGAGGAAGCGGAAGAAACGCTGGGCGATGCTTATGAAGCCAAAGAATTTCATACCTTTATTCTGGAGTTCGGGCCGGCGCCTTTCACGGTGATGCAGCCGTATTTCCGGGAATGGTTATCAGAACAGCAAAGTAAAAATATCGGAACCGGGACATTTCATGCGGAACGTCCCGGTTCTTATATATGTAACATTATGATTCTTTAGATTCAGCTCGCTGCAGATTCTTCTGGGCGGTGGACAGCATCAGCTTGATACGGTTCAGCTGATTTACCTCGCTGGCACCGGGGTCATAGTCGATAGCCACTACATTGGACTCCGGATAATGCTTTCTCAGCGCCTTGATAACACCTTTACCTACCACATGGTTGGGCAGGCAGCCGAAAGGCTGGGTACATACGATGTTGGGCACACCGTCATGTATGAGCTCCACCATTTCACCGGTTAAGAACCAGCCCTCACCGGTCTGGTTGCCGATGGATACGAAGTCGCTGGCCATAACTGCCAGGTCTTTGATCCTTGCCGGCGGAGTGAAATGAGTGCTCTTCTCCAGCTCTTTTCTCGCGGTCTTACGGAAATACTCAAGCAGGGAGATTCCCATGTTGCAGAGGTAAGCTGCGGACTTCTTGGT
>JBGVLR010000154.1:0-3686 GCA_045124375.1 Acetatifactor sp. | reverse complement strand
ATGCTTCTTGAAGAATTGCAGTGGGTATATGAAAACTATGCTGATGACGAAGAAATGCTTACAGAGATTGTGGATGGTCTGAAAATTGAATTTGCTGAGATGGCTGAAGCAAAGGCTAATCCGGAAACCGAAAAACCCGAGTTATGGAATATCTGAATTAAGAGGTAATGAATATGAAGATAATAGATAAAATTTGGATGGAACGCGAAGGTCTTGAAACAAATGGGCCGATTACTATTGTGGTTTTTGGTGATAGCGTTACTCATGGAGCGGTTGGAGGGGGAGAGATAAACTATGATACTGTTTACTGGAATCGCTTGCGTCAAAAAATCAATGAGGTAAGAAATTATATTCCTGTCAATGTTATCAATGCCGGACTAGGTGGTTCCTGTGCGAGGGATTCGCTTAAACGGATGGACAAACAGGTTTTTGCATATAATCCGGATCTCTTGATTGTTTGCTTCGGGCTAAATGATATAAATGGAACAATTGAGGAGTATTTATCTGCTTTGCATACCATATTTGAAAAATGCAATGAAACTGGAACAGAAACGATTTTCATGACTCCAAATATGCTGAATACATATGTCGCAGACGATGTTAATGCAAACCTTCGAGAATATGCCTATAAGACGGCGGAAGTGCAAAATAGTGGTAGAATGGATGAGTTTATGGGGGCAGCGTGTGGGTTGGCAAAAAGCATGGGAATAAAGGTATGTGATTGCTATGCCGAATGGAAAAAAATCAGCGAAACCCAAGATACTACGATGCTTCTGGCTAATCGCATAAACCACCCAATTAAGGAAATGCATGAGCTCTTCGCAAGTTGTTTGTTTGATGTTATATTTGAGGATGCGCCCCATTTTTGCAACCTTAACGATAACACGATGTATGAATGATTAAAATGTGTTTTGCTAAGGGATGAGAAGTTTCCACGTAAATAATGAAAATTTGTAGATTATGGAAAGGATGTGGTTATTTCTATGAAAAGACAGCTTTGGTTTGACAGTTGGACAGAAACGTATATAGAAGGTCTGCCGATGGGAAATGGAAGGCTGGCCGCGATGATGCTTGGACGTCCGGAAAGGCTGCGTATTGCACTTAATCACGAATGGATGTGGCGGGGAGAAAACCGTTTTCGGGAACATCCGGATGTGGCGGAACATCTGGCGGGGGAGGTAGTTTTGCAGGTACTACAAAACGTGTAGACCCCTATCAGCCGGCAGGCGATGTATGGCTCGAATGGAATACCGGGGAAGTAAAGAATTATGTCCGCAGTCTGGAGCTGGATACCGGACTGGCCAGGGTGGAATTTGAGGCAGCATGTGGAAGGGTGCAGCAGCAGATGTTTGTCAGCTGTAAAGATGACCTTTTGGTGGCAGAAATGGCTGCCGAGAATCCTGTAGATGTGGATGTTGTATTAAATCGTATTGATGACCCGCGTTGTACCATTACATATGAGAGGGAAGCGGAAGGTCTGCATATGAAGGGATCCTTTTTGGAGGGTATTTCTTTTGAGGTATGTATGAAGATACGAACAGACGGTAACTGGACAGCGAATGGAAGTTGTGTGAATGTAAAGGGAGCGTCCCGGCTGCTTTTGCTGCTGCAGATTGGAACAGATGCCAAGGGAGTAAGTCCCAGGCTAGAGATGACCTTCCCGGAAAAGTGTTGTTTTGACACACTGTTTGCAGAACATGCAGAGAAATTCCGTACATTAAAAGGAGATGCCGTGCTGGATGTGGAAGTGGAAGACTGTGATCTGCCCACGGATCAGCGGATTCGTTTGTTCCGTGAGGGTGGTGATCCTGCCCTGCCTCTTTTATATTTTGAGTACGGGCGTTATCTGATGGTCAGCGGGTCTTCCGGAGAGCTTCCACTTAATTTGCAGGGAAAATGGAACGAAGAGCTGCAGCCACCGTGGGAATCCGATTATCATCTGGACATTAATTTGCAGATGTGTTACTGGTTTGTGGAAACATTGGGGATGCAGTATGCAGCGGATACGCTGTTCAATCTAATCGAACGGTATGTGCCCTACGGAAAAAAGATGGCGAAAAATCTCTATGGCTGCAGAGGTGTTACGATGACGATGCAGACCGATGTCTGGGGCCGTGTGACACCGGAGTCCTGCGGTTGGGCAGTCTGGATCGGCGCCGCACCATGGCTTGGACAGCATATGTTTATGCATTGGCGCTATACGAAGGACATGCAGTTTTTAAAAGAGCGCTGTTATCCATATTTAAAGGATGTGGCGGCTTTTTATGAGGATTATCTGATGGAAAGAGACGGAGAACTGTGGATTCTGCCTTCACAGTCCCCAGAAAACCGCTTTGAGGGTACCGGTAATTGGCCGGTTTCCATCGGTATGAACAATGCCATGGACATAGAATTGATCACGGAGCTGATGAACAGTGCTGTGGAATGTGCAGAGATTCTGGGCGTAGACGCAGACAAAGCGGAGCAATGGCGTGAAATTGCAGACAGGCTTCCGAAATTGAGTATTGACAGCATTGGCAGGCTCAATGAATGGGATAAGGAACGTGTGGAAGTGGAGCCGGGACATCGGCATTTGTCCCATTTGTACGGTCTGTATCCATCACAGTTGTTCGAACCGGACAGCATGGAATGGAGAGCGGCGGAACGTTCCCTGGATGAACGTTTGAAGCATGGTGGCGGGCATACTGGCTGGAGCCGTTCCTGGGTGGCATGTCTGATGGCACGACTGGGAAGGAGTGAAGATGCTTGGAAGCATTTCATGGCACTGATCGGTGATTTTGCTACAGTGTCCCTGCTTGATCTGCATCCGCCAAGGATTTTCCAGATTGATGGTAACATGGGTGGCACAGCCTGTGTTTGTGAGATGCTGATGCAGTCCCGCCGTGGCCGTCTGCTACTACTGCCTGCCCTGCCAAAGGCATGGAAAAACGGAAGTGTACAGAATTTCCGGGCGCAGGATGGCGTGACAGTGAGCTTTGCATGGGAAGATGGAAAGCTGGTTTCCTGCGAACTGACGTCACAGGAAAATCAGACACTGTGCGTAGTGTCCGGTGACAGAGAATGGAATGTAGTATTAGAACCAGGCAAAGCACAGAAGATTGGTTGAGTAGTGCCTTTCTGCCTGTAATCATGAAGCGAATAGGGATTGATGAGATTAAGGGCATTTGTCTTGCAGAAAATTATGCATCTGTTAAAGTCATGGAACGTTGCGGTTTTACTAAACTGTATGAAGGGGGAGGGAAACTATCAGGGACAGAATCGTTGTATCTGTAAGTTTGTCTTTAAGGAGAATATTTAAATGACTGCAAAGAATTAGCTGAGAAGTTTTTTGTGGAACTGCGGGAGCGAGAAGCAACGCCGATGTCTTGGGGCTACTGGCATGATAAAGAAATTGAATAAAAATTGAAAGCGAAATGATCTGAGGAGAGGAAATTAACTATTTTTATCCACTTCATTTTTGGGTTCTCGTGATTTGATTTTATCAAAGAATACAGTAGTATATTGTGATGCTTTTTCAATCTGCTCCAATGTTATGGTGCCATCGAGAATTCGAGACACGATTTTTTCAGGATTATATCTTGGGAGGGTAATATCTTTCAGATATTGGAATCCTGCGAGGTGAGGAAAATCTTCTTGTGAGAAGGTGAGACTAATGGTATAGAGAGTATTCTTATAACCATAGGTAA
>JBGVLR010000153.1:0-2120 GCA_045124375.1 Acetatifactor sp. | reverse complement strand
AAGGATATGTCTGCGTTAAGCGCCGGTCAGAAAAAGAAAGTCTTGCTGGCACGCTCGCTGTGCCAACCGATGCACCTGCATATCTGGGATGAGCCCATGAACTACATAGATGTCATTTCCAGAATGCAGATTGAGGATCTTCTTCTACAATTCAGGCCGACAATTCTATTTGTGGAACACGACAAAGCGTTCTGTGAAAATATTGCTACAAAAGTGGTACACCTGTGAAAGGAGAAAATCATATGATTATCTGGATCAGCGGCCCTTATGGTGTGGGCAAGTCCACCCTTGCGGAAGCCATGGCCAACAAAATGAGAAATGCACTCATCTTCGATGCGGAAGAAGTGGGCAACGCAGTACGGGAGAACTATCCCGACTGTCCCTATGGTTACATATTTGAAGACTATCCTCTATGGGGCGAGTTCTGCTACTTGCTCCTAAAGGATGTACACGAAAAGTTTAATAAGGATATACTTGTTCCTATGACACTATTGCGTAAGGAATCCTACGGTATCATTGAAAGACTGCTCCTGGATGGAATCGATACCCGGTTTGTGGTTCTGGAAGCCTCCTATCAGACTGTCCATGACCGTATCCTGGCTCGTGGCGAGGAAGAAGGATGCTGGTGTATGGAGAATATCGAACTGGCGAGAGATGGTTCCGCAGCTCTGCCGGGAATACATATTCAGACAGATGGCAAAAGTGTAGAAAATCTTATGGATGAACTGCTTACGGTTCATGTTGTCGAATAGCTATTTATAATACTATAATCACCAACTATGAAAAAGTGGTACCATTTCAAATTGCGTCTCTTCATAAATGGCTCTATAATATAGACAAGCAAGGCCTGCTGGAATCAACTTTGAAGGGAGAACCACATGGAAGCCACTGGTAACTATTATCTGATCAATCATCTTGTCTTGATCACCGGACTAACGGACCGAACAATTCGAAACTACATTTCTAATGGGATACTTCATGGAGAAAAAATCAACGGGCTCTGGCATTTCACCCCAGAAGAAGTGGAATCTTTCATCGCACACCCCGCAGTGCGCCCCAGCATTCTAGCCAAGCACCACTCTGCTGTATACGATTTCCTCCTAGAGAACAAGAAGGATCTTTGTGAAACCTGCATGATTGTAGATATTCCTGGAAGAGGAAAAGAAGAGATTGCAGAGTATTTTTGCTATCGGATCAGCAACGAGAATTTTCAGAAAGTGCAGTTCTCATTTGACGGAGTAACGAATGTTCCGAGAATCATTCTGACTGGAAATACAGCCGACGTGCTGCGATTGGTGAATGGATATTTCCAGGAGTACCCCTTGCATCAGTCTGCTATCTGACAGAACATAGGCATCAGCCCCGGAGTCACCTCCGGGGCTTCATTGTGTCTATTCTTCCATTAACTTACAAACCATCGCACCTGCCGCAACAGGCCGTTCCTCGTAATCAAGGATACACCCTATATTCTTCACAAACAGATGATATTCTCCGGCTGGTACATTCTCAAACACACCCGATGCAGATCCGTTCTCGATTTCAAGGATATAATCCTCTCCACCAATAGGCATCAGCCCAGCTTCTAATCGGATAAGAGGACTCACATAGGTAATACTGTACTCAATGGTTGCACCATCGGTTTTAACTTCTATGTACTGCTCAGAAACGACACCGACTCCCGGTTCCAGATCAGCAAAAGGAATCGATGCTATCTGTGTGGAGATAATCGGATTGGCTGGTGGATCTTCCGGATGTTCCTTGTGGTAGATTACCAGCACATCATTTAGGGATTCATATTCTGTGTACCCGTTTTTCTCCAACAGCTTCACAAGATTATCAAATCCATTATCTTTCCCACCTGTTGCGAATTTCTTGTAATCACTACTTGCGGAAAGTTTAAGAACCACATACTCAGTTTCCAGCATATGCTCTTGGGAGCAATAGCGAACATCATAGAGAACCTCCCTCTGTGAAAGATGGGTGGTATAGAATGTGGTGGCAGTAACCGATGCACCATCCGGGATCGTATCTAAGGTATCACGGATATTCTGATAATAGTCGTGATACTGAATCGCTTGCACCGGGTAATTCATGGCTTTGGGTGCCACAACGATACCAAA
>JBGVLR010000152.1:0-18465 GCA_045124375.1 Acetatifactor sp. | reverse complement strand
TTATTATTGTTCATTATTGCATCCTCCTTTCGAAGAAATACTATAATAAACAGAAGTTAAATGGTGAGTGTTTTGATAAAAAGTAGCGATTATATCGTACTTTTTACAAAGACTCACCATTTAAAAACACTCTACATAATGACGTAAATGTAGAGCTCTACATTTGCGTCATACATTTGCCACACGCTGTGTTGAGGTGGGCTTTGAGATCAAGTCCTTAAGTGAGATTCTGGGACACTCCACCACTACTGTAACGCTGGAGCGTTATGTGCACTCCTCCATCGAATTGAAACGCAATAACATGGAAAAACTCGCTTCCGTAGGACTTTGATTCTCCGCCGTCAGATTTCAGTGTCAAAAATTGGAAAATACTGTATTTACAATGCTTAGGGGCTCTGTTACGCAGAGTCCCTAACTCTGCGAAATTTTTTGTCAGAGAATCGAGTGGAGCTGCCGTTTCTACATTTAACGACAGCTCCATTTTCTATAAACCGATATAAATTGTCATATCCTGATAAATATCATACCCGTCTATGGTATCGAACAAAATATAATCATATTCCAACAGGTTCCCTTTCATCTCCCGGTCCTGTGGCAGGATAATATAGTGACACAGCCGTTCCTTGGCAAGCTCCGCCAGTCTGGGCACATCTATCACTTCCGCCTCCATCACCTGGTAAAGCTCATCATACACATACCAGCGGTATACCGTCTGTTCTCTTCCATAAGGCATACAAACTACCGGAGAATATTGTCTGACATACTGCAGCATTTCCGCCGGGAAAACGGCCATGACCTCTCGGCCCTCCACCTCAATGGCATCACAGATATCCACTACTTCCCCGGGAATATGATACAGGTTATCAGCTTTACTGAAATAGAGATTTGAGTATATATAGCTTCCGGATATCACCAGCAGCACGCCGCACACACAGGCAAAAGTAATGCGAAACCTTCCCCTCAAAGTACCATAAAGGTGTATCACTGCATATGCGATCACCACGGTCATGGGAATCAGCCACAAAATGCGGTAATAGATTTCATTTCCCACAAAGGCATACAGTACTTTGGCAAACAGCGGATTGAAGAAAAGCAGCAGCAGGATAATCGGCACATACACGAAGAGAATTCGGATGTGCTTTCTTTTTTCTTTTAAAAGCAGATAAATCAATGCTATCAGGAACCATCCCACAATCAGACCGGTTCCCATATATTCTCGAAATAAGGTAATTACTTGATTCCACATACAGTTACTCCCGTTCTTTTCAGAGATCAATCCAACAGCAGGTACAATACTGCATAAGCCACCGCAGGGATGCAGCACAGTGCCATGGGAAAAAGCAGCTTCAGACGGCGATAACAGACAGCCGCACATATGCCCACCACACCGGTCAGCATACTAAGAAGCATTGCTCCCAGCGTGCTGCACAGGCAGCCTGACATGATAACCGCCCAGAGAAGCACCCACCAGATCATTTCTACTTTCTTATTTTCCTGAATCCGCTCCAAAATGATCAGAAACAGGAAGAACATCATCGGAATGATGATGCTGCCCAATGCAGCCTTCCCCTGTCTGCTTCTGGCTATCATAAAGTTTTCCACAGAATAAAAGGAATAATCGCCAAACAATACCAGGATTTCTGTCAACACAAGGAAGAGGGGCAGCTTTTCATTTCTTCTGGCACAGATTTTCCGGCCGATCAGATAGTAGATGCCATAAGTCATGGGAATCAGCATAAGCGGTACTGCCACATGGGCTGTCGTCACCGCCGGTACACCGGATATTCTGGCCAGGAAAGCGATCCAGATAGGGAAAGGTGCCAGCCCGTGTCTGCCGTCCAGTCCTGTGGTTCCTCCCGTGTAGGGCAGCTTCTGGTACATATAATTGCTTTCTTCGGCAATAGTGGAGACGGCTACATAAAATGCATCATCGCCGTCCGCATATGTCATTCTCACTGCCTGTATCATCTGGAAGATCAACAGGCCCCAGAAGAGGATCCACAAAAGGCGGTACCATTTGCCTTTCTCTCTGTCGAAACCGTGAATGACCTGAAAAGCTGTTCTGCGCTTCCGAAGACGGCGACAGCCCAGCCAGACTCCGGCTGCCACCAGAAACAGTACAGCCACAGTATATAAAGTTACTACTGTCCATGGGGGATTGTCCCTGCTGATTTCTTCCCCGAAATTGGTGGAAAAAGGGGTTCCGGTCAATATAAGAGGTACCGCAATCAGCTGAAACACCGCCCACAACAGCATCTGTCCTGTTATCCACAGGAAAGGGAGATTTTTCTTTCTTTTATCCACGCCTGCAGCCGCGATATTCCCCACCAGCGTGGGGATTACGAACAGCCACAGCAACAAAATAATCACTCCAATCATCTGTTTCTTCCCTTCCGTCATTCCCCGTCCGGGGCAATCTCATACACAAAGATTCTGTAATAACTCTCCTGGGTCTCAAAGGGTTCCTCCCTCATAAGACGAAGTCCCTGCTCTTCTGCATTTTGGATATAGGCGGCAGAAAGCAGGTACCTGCCTCCCAACTCCCACAGTGCTTCACTGTCCAGTTCGTAATTCTGGAAGAAGAAGCCTCCTTTTTCTATGGTATAATATCCCGGACATTCTGCGCTCACCAGATAGCAGCGGTTGCCCCACTCATCATAATAGGCTTCCAGGTACTCACTCTTTGAAAGCTCCGGCGCAATCACTTTGCGGAACGCATGCTTATAATCCAGGGAATAATTGTTAGAATAACCATCCAGGCAGTAAAATCCGGCGTAGTAGGCCGCCGCCGGGTCGATTCCCAGACTCACTACACGATAGTCCGCTACAGACTGGCCTGTCTGCTGTGTCAGATAGTCCTTAACCTGCTCCATTACATCTTCCGCATAGTAATCTCCATAGGAAATTGACGGATAAGACGGATTTAACAGCTTCTGCAAGTTTGGCTTTAAATTACTCTCTTTCAGTACTGTAAGACCGATCAGGCCGGTGCATCCCAGTACTGCTATGAAACAAATAAACCCGGCGACTTTGGCTGTTGCCTTTCCGTATTTGTGCAACCCCTTTGGCATTTCCCCGCAAATTTTTCCGCATATTTCCCCGCAAAATTCCCCATAACTTTCCCCGCAAAAGCCCAGCACACATGCCAACGCAAGATACCAGAACGCAGGGGCTAACCACAATACGCGGTCCAGTTGAAATCCTTTCAGCGCCTCCATGTGACTTCTAAGCGCTATCCCCGGTCCGCTGTCCCATAGTGCAGCCACCAGAGCAAGAACCAGATTGGTAAGGAGCAATACTATGGCCAGATTCCTGCAGCGTTTCAGAATGATTCCGCCCTTTTTCCATATCAGTGAAAGCAACAATACCAGTACCGAAGCAGCCAGTATATATATATGATAATCTTCACTGTGCTGGCCGCCTTTTAGGAAAGCAGTCACCCAGCCGGATAAGAAGGGCTCTGCCGTAAGGGCATATTCTGCCTTATGGGATACCTGACCATCCCCTGTCCCCAGGAACATCTGGCCTAAAAGGGCACCGTTTTCCAGAATATACAGAACCAGCATTCCTGCCCAGGTCAGCCACAATCTGCGGCAGCCATGTTCAGGCCGGGGAAAGCTTTGCCTGCCGGCCAGCCCAAGCCCTACAAAGGACACCGCACTCAGCCCCAGCACGGCGAATCCTGCCAGCACCAAAGAGGAAGTCAGCACGTAGAAACTGGCATAAGCCGCACACCACGGCACCTTCTTTCCTTTCCATATCTGATAAAAGCACCAGATCAGCAATGGGATTCCATATTGTGTCAGTCCGTATACAGGCAGAAAGGGCAGATAAGCAAACAGCACACCTGTCACCATACCTACCCAGCTTCTCCCCGTTATTTCTTTTCCCAAAAGATACATGCCCAGATATCCGGCAAGGCTTCCCAGCATCTGCATGCACACATATGCTGCAAAATACCGGCCTGTGCAGAACAGCAGAACAAACAGCGGCGCCGGCGGTGTCAGCGCCGTGGTACTCACGCCGCCCATGAACCGGGCAAGCCCACCTGTTTCTCCGCCGATTAACTGCTCTGCCTGCAGGATATAGGCTATCATCTCTCCGTCCAGCTGATCATGATATACCACAATGGCTTCTTCCCCCAGCACCAGATAAGGCACCAGCATCACAAGCACGGCTGCCAGTCCCAGGCTGAACCAGACCGGAGAGGTTTTCCATTTCTCTCTTTTCATGCAATCACCCGAAGAATTCCAATACCTTGTCACAGATTCCGTCCACCTGCTCCAGAGTCAGATTGTAGAACATAGGCAGACGCACCAGTCTCTCACTTTCGCTGGTGGTGTAACGGTCTTCTCCGTGGAATCTGCCGAATTTCTGTCCTGCGGGAGCCGTATGCAGAGGAATATAATGGAAGACACACATAATGCCGTTTTCTTTCATAAAGCTGATGAAAGCACTTCTTTCCTCAATATTTTTTGCCTTGAGGTAGAACATATGGGCATTGTGAACACAGCCCTCAGGTATTACGGGAAGCTCGATTCTGCCGGTATCTGCCAGAGGCTTCAGTCTCTCATAGTAACGGTTCCAGCAGTCCAGTCTGTGCTGTGTGATCTCGTCTGCCAGCTCCAGCTGCGCATACAGATAAGCAGCGTTCATGTCACTGGGCAGGTAAGAGGAACCATAATTTACCCAGGTATACTTATCGATCTGTCCGCGGTAAAACTTGCTTCTGTTGGTACCCTTTTCCCGGATGATCTCTGCTTCTTCCACATATTTTTCATCACGGATCAAGAGCGCTCCGCCCTCTCCCATGCTGAAGTTCTTGGTCTCATGGAAACTGAAACAGCCGAAATCACCGATGGTTCCCAGTGCTTTTCCCTTATAACCGGACATAATTCCCTGGGCAGCGTCCTCTATGACGATCAGATGATATTTCTCGGCAATCTCCATGATCTTGTCCATTTCACAGGATACTCCGGCGTAATGAACCGGTACGATAGCCCTGGTCTTATCGGTAATGGCATCCTCGATCAGGTTCTCATCAATATTCATGGTATCCGGGCGGATATCTACGAATACCGGCACTGCTCCGCGCAGTACGAAGGCATCGGCTGTAGATACAAAAGTATAAGCCGGCATGATGACTTCATCGCCGGGCTTGATATCTGCCAGGAGTGCTGCCAGCTCTGTGGCATGGGTGCAGGAGGTGGTCAACAGACATTTGGTGGTGCCGGTCTTCTCCTCGATCCACTCGTTACATTTCTTAGTATAGGCGCCGTCTCCGCAGATTTTCTGGGCCTCTACGCACTCGCGGATATACTCCATTTCTTTTCCTGTATAGGGAGGTACATTAAAATTAATCATAGCTACATCCTTTCCGCCGGCGCCTGTTGGGACCGACTGTCACCATTTATCGCTGTGTCAATCTGTGTGAGACATCTGCTTACCCATCTTCTACACAGGAGCTTTCCTGCTGCTTTGAAAATGACAGCTCTCACCACATCAATACAAATACCAATCATAAACATCAAAAGTACACTTCCGATGCACCTAAGTACAAACACTGCCGGATTGCCCTGGGCTGATGCCCCAAACCAGGCAGGCCACAGGTAGCGAAGCTCTTCCTGCTCGTGGAACAGGTATACACCGAAAGTATATGGGGCGATCTTACAGATCACATCTGCTGCTTTCCCATCAGGCAGCTTCATATAGTAAAATGCCGCAAAAAGGCAAATTGCTGCAAGCAGGTTCAAAATATGGTTGTAATGATAGGTTGCCGTAAGGAAATCTTCCAGGCTGCCTGTCTTTAAATATACTACTCTTATCGCCAGTGTAATTCCCAGAATTCCCGCGCAGCAGACGAGATAACCTGCGATTCCTTTCCTGCTGTCGGTCAGCTTCTTGAAGCCGTACAGTCTCAGATAGGCCGCACAGAGGAACACGCAGAAGAACCAGATGGCATCGTATCCCAGCTTATCCATCTCCAGTCTCACCGGCAGAATGGATTTATTTAAGGATAAAATGCAGAGCAACAGCACGATGGTGGCTTTCAGCTGGGACTGCTTCATATGGTGTACCGCAGTCTTAAAGACGGGAGACATCAGGTACAGCAGCACATATGCCGTGGCAAACCAGTAATGCTCCATTTCCACGGGCAACATATATTTTAAAAGCTTATAAACAGTGAGATCACTGACGCTGATCGTCCCGATGGCAATCAGAACCGGGGGAATCAGCAGGCTGTAGAACAGGATCTGACAAATCAGTTCCACGAACCGGCTGCTCTTAAAGCGGCTTTCCGTCAGGAAAAAGCCACTGATCAGCATGTATACGTTCACGGCTACGATGGAGAAGGTCTCCAGAATCCAGGCCAGATATCCGTTTGTATCAAGGCTTTCTGTCATGTTGGGAAGCAGACCTCCCTTGGACAGATAGTGCAGCATGACCACCATGACCATAGCCAGGATGCGCAGCAGCTCCATATTCGCCATTCTTTTCTTTTTCATAGAATGCTCCTTTCGCGGCTCATCCCTTTCCGGTGGCATTGCCCATTACGTTATCTGTAACCTTGCTGATAATGTATCTGGGTCTTCCTTTTACTTCTTCATAAATTCTTGCAATGTAATGGCCGATGATTCCCAGGCTCAGCATGATAAAACCGCCGATGATCAGAACCAGGAGAATGACGGTGGTAAAGCCTTCCACTGCCGTTCCTGACAAATACTTGATCATGGTCTGGATTGCCAGGATGATGCTGAATAAAATGGATATCATTCCCATAAGCGTCACCAGCTGCAGCGGCAGAGTACTGAACGAGGTGGCATTGGTTATGGCATACTTCATCAGGCTTAAAAGTGACCACTTGCTTTGTCCGTAAGCCCTCTCCTGCACTTCATATTCTACTGTCGTAGTCTTAAATCCTGCCCAGAAGGTCAGGGCGCGGAAGAATGTATTCTTCTCAGGCAGCTCCAGAAGCACGTCCACTACTTTTCTGTCAAGAAGCTTATAATCGGAAGAAGCATTCATATCCATCTTAATGAGACTGCTCATAATCTTGTAAAACAGCCCTGCTGACAGCTTGTGAGCCAGGCTTTCCTTACCGCGGCTCAGCTTGATACCTTCTACTACTTCATAGCCCTCCTGCCACAGCTTCCACATCTGCGGAATCACCTGAGGCGGATGCTGCAGGTCACAGTCCATGACGATCACGGCGTCTCCCAGTGCCAGAGACAAGCCGGCGAAGATGGAAGCCTCCTTTCCGAAATTCCTGGAAAATTCTGCTCCCTTGATTCTGGGATTGGTCGCAGCAACTTTCAGGATTTCCGAATAAGTGGCATCCTTGGAACCGTCGCTGACGAAGATCAGTTCATAATCGATCTGTTCTTTCTCCAACAGTTCTCCCAGCACACGGGCTGTATTGGCAATATTTTGTTCTTCATTGTAAGATGGTAATACGATGGATAATAAAGCCATGTTCACTTTCCTTCCGTTTTGCTTATACTTTAGTTGGTATTCCCGACAGCATCGGTTTCCGCTGCTTTCTCTGCTGCTTTCTCCGCAGCAATGTCCTCCAGGGATGTCTTATCCACGTTCTCTGTCTTCACATACAGAATCCCGTCCACCACTTGGGTGCTGTTTTCCCCGGGGAAGCTGTCCATAGCACGGTATTCCTCGGAATAATAGATCTCTTCCATAACCTCAGCGGGCAGGATATTCAGGTCTGCCCCCAGGTAATGCTTGATAAATCTCTTATAATTATCGCCTGTATAAAGGAGTACATCACCATTCATTCCAATCATGTTGGATGTTACCTTACCGGTGATATCTGTCAAAGGATAGGATTCGTCTCCCACCACTCCGATCATGGCAATGGGGATTCCCTGGTAATAACCGGGGGTCTGCTCAATGCGGTCAAGCAATCTGACACAGTAAGCATATGTTTTCTCATAACGCTTCTCCAGGTTGGAGTATGCGATATTGTCGGTCACGGCAAAATTACCTGCAAGCACCACTCCGGCAAGAAGTACGCCCCAGGAGGCTGTCACATCTTCTTTGCGTCCGTATCTGCTGATAAAGCTGATGGGCAGGATCAGGTAAAGCACCCACTGATACCGCATCAGCAGATGATAGGTCACATTGGGCGTGATGAGCAGGATAATATTGGTGGCAACGGGAAGTCCCACCGCTGCCAGAAGCAACAGGCACCAGAACCAGAGCTTCTTCCACCAGCCCTTCTGTAACGTCATCCAGAGCAGCACGAACATCGTCAAGAGAGCCAGAAGGGTAAATGCCGCCATAGACCAGGTATTGTTGACAAGTACATTTCCGTTTATGGTAAAAGCAAAGAAGTCCCTGTACATATTTAAAATCGTTGATAACAGTGAGCTTACTCCGCCGGATAAGATTCCGCTTTCCATGCTGTTGATGCCCTGATAAGTATCCAGTACTTTACCCTGAAGCTTTAACAGCACCTGCAGGATTCCGTAATACAGGACTACACCCAGAATCCCCATGTAAAGATATTGCAGCGCTTTCTTAAACTTGTCCTTAACGGTTCCGTTCTCCAGGGCAAGCATGAGAATGCCGTAGATACATAAGATTACCGTAAATGCCAGGTAAGACTGATAAGTTCCCAAACTGAACGCCAGACACACTGCACCGGGCAGAAAACCGTACTTTAACTTCTTCACACACACCACCGCAGCAACAGCCAGCATCAGAGCCAGCATATAGCCGTCCATGGTAAATACATAGGCAAACGTAGAAGCCAGTGCCGGGAATGTCACCAGAAGCCCGCTGATCAGCACGATGGTCACCCGATCCTTTACCTCCAGGAATTCCACCAGAAGGGCTGCTGTAACACCCAGCCACAGGAGGGCAATGACTCCGATCAGCCATGGCAATGTATAATAAGAAGAGAAGCCGCAGGCCACCATCAGAAACCAGCGTCCTGAGGTGATCATATTCTGGTCAAAATACATGCTGTCCAGCCCGTCATGATTGGGAATGTCGGATAACATCATGGGAAGATGAACCATAAGCCCAATCACCACTGCTGCCATAAATGCCAGCTTCCACTCGCTCTTTATATTCTTTTTCCACATCTGAAATACTTCTGTGGGTGTCCTCATGCAAATTATTTCCTTTCTTCTATCACAACACTTATCACAACACTGCCGGTATTATTGCAAGGTCAGTACACATGCAATCCGCTTTGCACCCTGACCGTCTATCATCTTTTTCTCCGCTTCATACATCTGCGTGCGCTGTTCATGACTTTCAGCAACTTTCTGTGCAAGTTCCTTCATAACCTCCAGTGTTTGATGACTGTCATGATGGTAAGCTCCGCAAAATCCTGCAATCTTCTCACTTCCGATATATTCCGTCAGTGCCTCCTGATTTTCCGCATAGGAAAAACATAAGAACGGCACACCAATGGCAGCCAGTTCATAAATGGTGGTCCCGCCGGCCGTCACCGCCAGGTCACACTGTTTCATCAAAGAAGCCATATCCTGTACGTCATGATGGATATGAATCTGGGGGAACTCCTGCTCCCACTGCTTCCATTTTTCAAAATATGGATTAAAGCGGCCAATCACCACATGGTAGCTCCAATCAGGATTCCAGATGGTCTTCACAATTTCCGCCGCTATGTTATCGTTGTCACCGCCGCCCGTTGTGATCAGCACTTCCTTAACCTGATCACGGACCAAATAGGGAACCTTCAGGAACTGGGGCCGTACGGGTACATAGGCACTGCCGATATAGCAGTTGGTCTGCCCGCCGTTTCCGCCTTTATCCTCTTCCACCAAAGTCCGGTACAACTGCTCATACTCTTCCATACGGGCAAAGGCATTATAATTGATCACACCGTCCACCGGCCAGGCTTTCTTTCCCATATCATCTAATAGGAAAACTCGCCCGAACCGCTTAAGCTGCTTTAAATACTTTTCTGTCACATGATAGCTGTCCACCAGGAAAACATCCCGGCTGCCTGCAAACAGTTTCTCCAGTATAGGCAGTTCCTCTTCCATGTTCCGATAATCGGTCTGCAGCACGATAGTCTGATACCCTTTGTCTGCAGCCAGCTTTCCGGAGGCTTCATCCGCGCAGAGGAAAGCAACCTGTCCGGCCGCCTGCGGCAATTGATTCAGTTCATCCGCTATGGTCAGGCACCGCATCAGATGCCCGGCGCCCGTTACGGCATTGCCGTCTGCACGAAAATAATACATGAAAATCTCCTTCTGAATTTTATGTTTTTTACCTTTTTATGCTTCGTCAAAGTCCACCAGGTCCCAGGACATGGGGGTACCCAGCTTGGCATCCTTCGTAATCTTCTTTCCAAGTACTTCCTCATAATGCTTTGTATGCATACCGCAGGAAGGACGCACGGATCTTAAGTTCTCGGGAGTGAAAACATCCCCTGCCTTCATATCCTTTGCTACGAACAGAGATCTGGCATGGTCTCTGCTGGCTTTCTGCTTGGCAGTCAGGTCGTAAGTCACTTTACCCAGAGCCTTCTCGATCATGCGGATGTTGTCCACCATTTCCTTAAATTCTTCCGGTTCCATAGAGAAAGCAGCGTCAGCGCCTCCATCTGCCCTTCTCAGGGTCAGGTGCTTCTCCACTACCTTGGCTCCCAGAGCCACACCGGCTCCTGCCACGGCACATCCCATGGTATGATCGGAGAGACCTACCACGCAGTCAAAGACTTCTTTCATGGAAGGAATGGTCTTTAAGTTGATATCTTCATAAGGTGCCGGATAAGCGGAGCTGCATTTTAACAGGATCACATTCTCGTTACCCTCTTCTTTACAGGTCTTCAGCGCCAGTTCGATATCCGACATGTAAGCAATACCGGTAGACATAATAATAGGCTTACCGGTCCTGGCAATCTTTCTGATAAAAGGAATATCGTTGATCTCAAAGCTTGCCACCTTGTACACCGGCACATCCATTTCCTCCAGGAAGTCGATGCTGGTCAGGTCAAAGGGAGAGGAAAAGAAGATCAGTCCCATTTCCTCGGCAATCTTTTTCAGCCTGGGCTGCCACTCCCAGGGTGTGTAAGCCGTCTGATACAGCTTGTGTAAAGTAGTACCGTCCCAGATGGTCCCTTGTGTAATCTGGAAGCAGGGATCGTCACAGTCTAAAGTAATGGTATCCGGCGTATAAGTCTGCACCTTAATGGCGTCGGCTCCTGCATCCTTTGCAGCCTGCATAATGGCCACTGCCCTGTCAAAATCCATCAGATGGTTGGCTGACATTTCCGCTATGATAAAAGTAGGGGAATCCTCGCTGATCAAGCGATTTCCAATCATAATCTCTTTCTTCATGGTTCTCTCATCCTTCCTTATGAAAACTTGATTTTCTCATATTTCTTGGAATCTCTGATTTCGTTCCAGTGCTCGGCAGTCATTTCCATAAAGGTCACATCATACCAGATATCTTCCTTGCAGACATGATGCTTCTTCTCTTCCACGATCTTACTGCCGCATAAAAGGTGAAGCTGAATCACACCTTTATTCAGGGTAAAAATATCTCCTATGAGGCTTTTCTTATGAAGCTCATCAAAAATATAATCATACAGGCTCATCTCCAGGGCCAACGCCAGCTTCATGCTGCGCAGCTTCTTCTCGCCTACATAATAAGCCCAGCCCAGTACGCCGTCTTCCCGATTCAGTCCGGTCAGGTTGATGATGCCGGCACCCTGTCCGTCCACTTCAATGACCCAGTATTTCACATCGCTGTTGCTGCTTATTGCGGCAAACCACTTCTTTTGCCCTTCCAGCGTCAGCTTGGGATTCGTATTCATATATTTCGTAATCTCCGGATCCATGCGCCACCGCATGATATCTTCCAGATCCTTTTCCTCTATGGGTCTGACCGTAAAACTCATCACTCCACGCCCGCTTTCTCCAGAATCTCTTTTACGGAAGTAATCTCCACTGCCTCTTCCAGATCAATGCTGATGCCCAGTTCCTCCAGCTGTCCGATGATCATCACATGTGCCAGAGAATCCCATTCCTCCAGATCTTCCATCACTGTATCTTCCGTCACCGTTCCTGCAGGCACCTGCAGCACTTCTTCTATCAATTCAATAATCTTTTCTTTCATCCTAAACTTCTCCATATACTAAGTGTCATACTATATTAGCATAATACACCCGCTTGGGGCGTTTTGCCAAGTCTATGGCGTAATTTTTCACGCCATCCTGAGTCTGTTCCACGATTTCGTATCCAAGCTTTTCATATAATTGTGCAACCGGCAGGTTCTTGGCCGTAGGAATATATTTCCCGGCAAGTCCGGTGTAACCGGCCTTCTGCAGCTGGTTTTCAATGTCTTCTATAATGGCGTATTCTATGTTCTTACCCATGACGCGGCAGCTCATGACCAGTTCCTCCATGAGCGGGATGTTGCTCTCCGCAGCGGGCTCGCACAAAGCTGCGGTCTCGCCCGCTGCCCGGGTGCCATCCAGCGCCACAATAGCCGCTGCCACGATGCCGTTGTCTCCAAAACAGTCTGCCACACGGTATAAGAATACCTTCTTCTTGTCATTTTGCAGGATATCCTGCATTTCTGCCTGGTCATATCGTAGGGTAGTCAGGTTAAATTGATTTGTTTTATTCACCAGCTGGGTAAGACGTTCCACATTGGCCTTAGGGTCTTCCCTGACAATCTCTATTTTCAGCTGTTTCAGATAGTCTTCAAAGTTAGTCGTCTGCCCCTGCAGCTGACTGCGTCTGGCATTGGCCGCGTAACTCTCTGTCTTCACCAGGTCTTCTTTCGTAACGGATGCTTTCTCAAAATATTCCCGGTAAATCTCAATCATAGCGGGCGCCAGTTCTTCCGGCTTCTGTGGGAAATCAGGCACTGCCACCTCCGGCAGCATGGTCTTAATAAGTTCCCGCTCCGTAGGATTATCATCCCAGAAGACAAAGGAATCCGTTCCCAGATTCAGTTCTTTTGCCAGTTCCAGAATATTTTCATGCTTGGGATTCCAGTTGATCCTGGTCGCCGCAAAACACTGAGGTCTCAGTACACAGTGGGGATGCTTTTCCAGGATATCCATGGTGTCCTTTTCATTATTTTTGGATACAATGACCAAAAGGACACCTTGCTTCTGCATCTGCAGAATGACTCTCTGCAGGTTCTTATAGGCAAGTCCTCCATGGTCTTCGGAAAGGGTAATAGGCGTATGCTCTGCTTCTCCCGCAAGGCCTCCCCACAGGGTGTTATCCAGGTCAAGTGCCAGCACCTTCTTAGAGGTTCTGCCCTGCAGCACTGCTTTGTTACAGATCAGATCAGCAAGCCGCTTCTGGGCCTCATTGGTATGAAGGATTCTGCCCAGATACCACATTTTCAGGGAAAAGGCATTCTCTTCTCCCAGCTTTTCTATGGTCTGACGATAGGGCAGGATGAACACATTGGGATATTTTCTGCATAATTCATTCAGCTTCTCCTGCCAGAGTGCTTCCAGGGCACGCTTCCTGTCCGGATCCCAGACAACTGCCAGTTCCGGTCCCCACAGACAGGCATCGGAAATATAATACAGGCGGCGATTGTCCAGACAGTTTTCAAACATTCCGAACCATCGCTCTATGGAAGAAGCGCCTGCGACCGGCTCCAGTTCATGCTCCAGTACTTCCATCAGATCCATGACCAGAAATGTAATCTGCGGATCGAAGCTGTGATAGGAGGAAGCCGGGTTCATCAGGATTCCCAGCTCATTTCCGTAGCCCTCACTGTCATACACCTCATACTCTTTCTTCAAGAGCCTGATCATATAATTCATATTCACATTCGATAATACGGCAATCCCGGGTTTCATTCCATCCGCTCCTTAACCAACTTCTTACTTCTGTTCTTTCTTTTCCTTTTCCTTCATCACACGGTACTTCATCTCTGCGATTTCCCAGTCCGTCTGATTGTCAATGTCCTGCACTTCCATCTCGCTGACTACGTAAGGCAGAAGATTTCCCACCAACAGCCTGCGATTCTTCTTAAAGGCTTCCGTGTGGAAGAACAGGAACTGTCCCACGTCATGATAATGAGGCTCAAGGTCCTGAGAACGACTGTCAAGGTACTGAGGATATTCAAATACCAGACGCCCCTCCTTCATGATCATGCCCCGCTGAGGCGGATAGGAAAACTGCACTACAGCCACCAGGGTATCCGCGTCAGAAGCAAGCAGCTTCTCGGCAGCATCCTTTAATTTAGCCGCTGTCACGAAAGGTGCTGTGGGATACAGCAACAATCCCAGATCGTAATGCACGCCTCTCTTCTCATATTCCTCCAGGACCTCCAGAACTACTTCCGGTGCTGTGGCAAAGTCTCCCGATGTCTTCTCACTGCGAAGAAAAGGCACGCTTGCGCCGTATTTGCGGGCAATATCTGCGATTTCCTCATCATCGGTGGAAACCATTACTTCATCAAAAATGCCGGACTGAAGTGCGGCTTCGATGGAATAAGCCAGAATCGGCTTTCCGCAGAACTCCTTAATATTTTTCCGGGGAATTCTTTTGCTTCCGCCCCGGGCGGTTATAATTGCGATCTTCTTCATCGTAATGCTCCTTTCAGCTTTCTGACGCACTGTTTCAGGCGATAATACCAGAAGAACCGAGATACAGACTGCTCCTGCATGGCAATCAGCTGCTTCTCTTCTGTTCCCGTATATTTCTGATAATAGCTATTCTTCTCAAACTGAGGGAATCGCTCTTTCACTCCCTGATACAATTCCTTTACAAAGGAAAGCTTGGGATGGGCAACTCCGGATAAGTAGGAAAACAGGGTATTTACATAGTACAGTTCCGTAAAGCGGTATTCCAGTTCCGAACGATACTGCTCCAGAAACCCTCTCTTCTTGCATTCCTCGTACAACATCACCGCCGCTTTCATGCGATCTCTGCACTTCTCTTCCGAGATGTGATGCACCGTGGACACCTGATGCTGATAGTAAAAGTAAAGCGGCTCCTCCACTCTCTCAAAGTGGGTAAAATACAGGCTCCACAGCGGTCCTGCACAATTATCTTCATAAAAGATACCTTCCGGGAACCGAAGTCCGTTCTCTTCAATAACGCTTCGCCGGTAAATCTTAATCACCATACTGCCGGAACGCATCAGAAGCAGACGGTGCTTGTCCTCTGTAAGCTTACCCGTCTGCTCCATACTGTTATTCTGTACGATTTTGCCCGGTGTAAAAGTATGTTCTGTGACCAGACTGTAGTCGCATCCCACCACATCGGCACCGGTAGTTTCTGCTTTCTTAAGAAGCTTCTCATAGCAGTCGTGGGAAACCCAGTCATCACTGTCCACGAAACCAACCCACTCTCCCCGGGCTGCATTAAGACCAGCATTTCTGGCTCCGCCCTGACGGCGGTTCACAGGACTTTCCACCACCTTAAGCCGCTCCGGATTACGCTTTTCATACTCTCTGAGTATCTTTAAAGAATCATCGGTGGACGCGTCATCCACCGCAATGATCTCATAATCTGTTATGGTCTGATTCAGCAAAGAATCCAGGCAAAAATTCAATTTCCCCTCTCCTGCCATATTGTAGACAGGCACGATTATACTTAACTGCATCTACAGACTTCCTCTCTCTATCGTCACCTTGCCGTTCTCTACCCGATATACCAGATCACATTTTTCAATGGTCTGGAGACGATGGGCGATGATGATCAGCGTCTTACGGCCGTGAAGCCTGTTGATGGATTCCATGATAGCAGCTTCCGTATCGTTGTCCAGCGCAGAAGTAGCCTCGTCCAGGATCAGAACCTCCGGATCATAATAAAGAGCTCTTGCGATACCGATACGCTGTCTCTGTCCGCCGGAAAGTCTGATACCGCGCTCACCGATTCCCGTATCCAGTCCCTCAGGCAGGCTCCGGATAAAGGTATCCAGCTGGGCTTCTTTCAGTACTTCCCACAATCTCTTTTCATCTATCTTGTCCTCCGGTACACCGAAAGCCACATTTTTACGGATAGTATCATCCAGCATGAAGATCATCTGAGGGATATATCCCACATTTTTCAGCCAGCTGCGGTAATTGTCCTTAATGTCCTTACCATCTGCAAGGAGCTGACCGTTCTGTGCCTCCAACAGTCCTAACAGGATATCCACAACCGTGCTCTTACCGGCGCCGGATGTCCCCACGATACCCACGGATTTACCCACAGGAATCACCATATCAGCATGATCGAAGATCAGCTTGGTGGTATTGGGGTAAGCATAGCTAATATCCCGCATCTCGATCTTATCGTTCACCGGCAGCTTCTTATCCTCATCGGTGGCAAAAGACATGTCTACATTCGTACCGTTGATCTCATCCTGCAGGTTGTCGCTGACACCCATAAAGAAAGGCTCGAAGTAGGCCATGGAATTGAGCTGATTGTTGATGCGGTTCACACTGGGCAGGAGCACCAGGGCTGCCGCTGCAAAAGTCGTAATGGAATTGAGCATCTCATCTGTGGGCATACCGCTTAAGACCATATACATCATGTAGCCTACCATAACGATGACACAGACCGTCTCGATCAGCAGTCTGGGAATGTTATTATACAGGCTGTACTTCTGCACTGCATCCACATAGCCTTTTCCGCACTTAATATATTCTGATACAAAATACTGTTCCTTACAGGTAATCTTCACTTCCTTGATACCCTGAACCGTCTGGGAGATCCATTTGAATAATCCGCTGTAATAATTCTGATTGTCCTCGCCGGCCTTATGCATGATAGGCTTTAAAACCTTCTTAACCATTACCAGAAGCAGGATCAGCACCACCGCGATCAGGATAGTCATGGTTCCGTTCTGAATAAAACAGAAGGTTACGATAAACACGGAAACCACACAGTCCGACATCAGCTGTAACAGCGCCAGAATCAATGCATACATATTATTGACATCGGAAGTAATGCTTCTCTGCACCACAGCCGTATCCGCATTCAGATAAAACTCATAGCCCCTGCGCAGATAATTGCGCATCATCCGCTCCGAAGTGCGGAACTGATTGGTATATACAAATGCCAGCGTCAGTTTCTGCTGGAAATATAAGAACAGGTTCTTTACCACGAAAATCAGGATCATAACCGCCATTATGATGATCATGAACCTCTGCTTGGAGCCGCCGCCCAGAAGTTCATAGAAAAAGTGCAGCAGTTCGTTGCTCTCTATGGCATCGGCATCCAGAATCGTACTCATGACCGGCACAATGATTCCCACGCCTGCCGTCTGCAGGGCCGCACCGATCACCATCAGGAAAATCAGCCCCACCATAGTCCTCTTCTGCTTCTTATCCAGTAAAACATTCAGCTTCTTTAATATCTGTCCCATGTAATCTCCTTAAGTCAGGCAGCCCGTCTGCAGGGCCGCTAAATCTGTTCGTTCTGTCTGTGGATCAGCGGATCCTCATACTTGTCCATGAAATCTTCTCCCAGTCTGACTACCTCATCTGCAAACTGAATGGCTTTGATCTCCGTAAGTACTGCTACTACTTTTTTAAAGCGAAGCCCCGGGAAGAAATTTAACATCTCCATAGGTACTGTAGCATCGAACTGGGGATACTCCGCAAATAATGTGCGATAATCCAGCTCATCTCTGGGATGCGGTTTTAAGAAAATGGTTCCTTCCGGCTCATACATGGCAATAATATCCCGGAAAATCCGCTCTCTCACATCCAATGTACACAGGGGATCTGTCAAAATCAGGATCTTATCCCCCACCTGACCGCTTTCTGCGATCTGTTCTTTCAGCCGGTCCATATCCCGGATAAATGCTTTTAAGATCAGCGCCTTGTCTTCCTCCGTCAGCCGGTCTACCAGTTCCTGACGTGACTGCTCGATATACTGCGGGCAGGGATAACGAATGGCGGAAATATCATTGACTTCCATATCGATACAATACTTTCCATAACCATTCTGCACGAAAATCAGGTTCAGCTTCCTGGACAGGAATACTTTCAATCCGAAATGTCCCCTGTTGTCATATCTGGCTGCATCAAAATTCTTAAGACAATTCAGCCCATCCTCCAGCGCATGATAGGGAATCCGGTTCTGATTCAGATAATAGCCGATCGGGTCAGAATCACAGTACACATAGACATCCTGATACTCCCTGAAATCCACCGGTATAAAAGGCTCCTCCAGCTTGGCATAGAGCCTGGTAAATTTCATACGATAGAGCAGGTTGATGAGAAATGCCCAGGGGGTATTCTGATTCCTGGCTCCTTTCCGCCATTTGCCAAGCTCCGGGAAGAAGTCCTCCCTTTTCTCATCGAATTCTATAACCTCTTCAAAGAGCCCGGTACTCTCCACCCGGCTCTTCAAATTCTCAAAATTATTGGACAGCTTACTCAGCACTAGTGTGGCCTGTCCCCGCTTTTCCTTCGGCAACTTTAATTCTTTTAAAAATGTCACATATACGTGGTAGTAGGTGTGGCATACGTAAATTCTCTCTTTTGACATTTAA
>JBGVLR010000151.1:0-12501 GCA_045124375.1 Acetatifactor sp. | reverse complement strand
TTATGGTATAATGTATCATAGGAAAGTATTGTAAGCGTGGGTTGTTTCACGAACAGGAGGATTTTTAATGAAACAACCGTACAATACAGCACTATATATGAGACTGAGCCGTGATGACGAGAATTATGGCGACAGCGTTTCTATCGAGACCCAGCGCACCATTTTACAGCAGTTCGCAAAGGAACAGGAGCTTCATGTGGTCGGTGAGTACATCGACGACGGATGGAGTGGCACTACGTTTGAAAGACCGAATTTCAAGCGAATGATGGCAGATGTGGATGCAGGACGAGTAAACTGCATCGTGACAAAAGACCTCAGCCGCTTCGGACGTGACCACATCATGGTCGGCTACTATCTGGAATACGAGTTCCCGGAGAAGCAAGTGCGATATATCGCCGTATCCGAGAACGAGGACACTAAGAAAGGCTTGTCCGATTTCGTTCCTTTCAAGAATCTGTTCAACGAATGGTTTGCCAAGGACACCAGCCGCAAGGTCAAGACCGCACTTCATGCCAAGTTTGCCGCAGGAGAACGCACCTTTGCCTATGCGCCCCTTGGGTATGTCCGACACCCCGAAATCAAGAACGCCATTGTGATTGATGTGGAGACACGCTGGATCATCGAAAAAATCTTTGACCTTGCCTATCATGGGGCGGGTGCTGCCAAGATCGCAAGAGTATTGGTGGATGAACACGTTCCTACTGCCGGTTGGTTGAACTATCAGCGATATGGGACATTCGCTCATATCTACGAGGGACAGCCGGAGGAAAAATCCTACGCATGGACGCTGGCACAGGTCAAGAGCATCTTAAAAGACGAAACCTACATCGGCAACAGCGTACACAACAAGCAGACCAACATTTCCTACAAGAACAAGAAAAAGATACGCAAGCCGCAGGAAGAATGGTTTAGAGTGGAGAACACCCACGAAGCCATTATTTCAAAGAAAGTCTTTGAACAGGTGCAGGAACAGATCGCCAGCCGCCGCAGACAGCAAAAGGACGCTACCACGCAGATCTTCTCCGGTCTGGTGAAGTGTGCAGACTGCGGATGGTCGATGCGCTTCGGTACGAACAGACAGAACAGCAAGCCTTACAGCCACTACACTTGCAGTCAATACGGACAGGGATTAAAACAATGTTCTGCCCACTACATCCGCTATGACTACCTCTACCACTATGTTCTGAAAAGAATACAGGATTTGTGGAGACAGGCGCAGTTGGATGAAAAGGAGCTTCTGCATCGTCTTTTGAAAGGAAGCGAACAGGAGCTTGCCGCCCACGCCAAAAGGCAGAGCGCAGAGCTTACAAGAGCCGAAAAGCGCAGAACAGAGGTCGACCGCAAGTTTGCGAAGCTGTATGAGGACTGGTCGGACGGTCGTATCACGGAGTACAACTTCAACATGATGTCTCAGAAATACCAGACCGAGCAGCAGGAGCTTACCGAGAAGATCGAAAGGCTGTCTGCCGAGCTTGAATCTGAAAAGCAAACAACTGTCGATGCGGAGACTTGGATTTCACTTCTCAAACAGTATGCCAATCCCACCGAACTGACAGCGGAGCTTTTGAATACGCTGATTGAGAAGATCGTCATTCACGAAGCAACCACCGTGGACGGTATGCGTGAGCAGAATATTGACATCTACTACCGCTTGATCGGCAAAATTGAGTAAAACAACAGATATGAGTGCCTATGCAAATGGGCGTAGGCACTCATACATAACCAATATCTTTAAGTGCGGGAATCGGGCATTGCAGTGCCGGATCTGAGTTATATTGTGGGAATGGCGGATCTGTTTGGCGTTTCCACGGATACGCTGGTGGGATATCAGGTCCTGAGCGGTGGAATAAATGAACTGGAGGAGCGCATCCATAGTCTTCAGAAGAATAAAAACTTCGAAGAGGCATCTACAGAGGCCGAGAAAGCGTTGATGCGGTACCCAAATGATTTTCGGATCGTTTATCGCTGTGGGGAGATGTACCAGATGAAGGGCATGGAGACCGGAGAGGCATCATCCCTGGAAAGAGCAATCGAGCTGTTTCGGCGGGCGATTCCCTTGCTTTATCAAAATACGAATCCGGTCATCAGTGAAACCATGATTCAGATGGAGATTGCCCAATGTTTACTTGAATTGGGAAAGGAAACTGAGGGCTTGGAATTATTGAAGAAATACAACGTATATGGCGTAAATGATTCCTTGATCGGATATACTTATGCTTCTTCCGACAACCAGGCTGTGGAGGAAGCGGTTCCCTACCTGATTCGGGCATATGCTGACTGTATGCAGGTTCTTATTCGTACCATGTGCGGCTATGCCAATATGTATACTCGAAAGAATGATTATGACGCTGCACTGGAAGCCATGCAGTGGCTGGTTCAGTATCTGGAATCTTTAAAAACAGATCCTGCTGAGGTTTCGTATGTGGACAAGCTGCTCGCCCGGTTTTACGCTGAGTGCGGCTATCTGTCCGGGAAAGATGGCCTGACAGAGAGAGCCAAGGAATATCTGCGCGAGGCTTATTCCATAGCAGGCAGGTTCGATGCAGAACCGACTTACGGAGTCAGGGGGCTGAAATTCTGCATCGGTGACACGAAAAATGCGACTGCCTTTGACAGTATGGGAAGCACAGCAATCATGGCCATAGAAAACGGCTTTTGTAATGGAAGCAGTACACCGGAGATCATAAAATATTGGGAGGATATAAAAAATGGAAGCGTATAAGTTTTCTCAACTGGAATACAAGCCAACAGATTTTGAAAAAGTAAAACAAAGATTGGAGTATCTTACACAACGGGTGACCGATACTGCAGGTGTGGAAGAGGTGATATCCTGTATGCAGGAATATGATAACTTGTTAGATGAGGTACATTATGCTTATCATCTGGCGTATATCCGCAGCAGTCTGGACTGTACCGACGAATTTTATCAGGAGGCAGTACAGAAGGAAGGGGCGGGAGTATCCATGATGGATACCTCTCCTTATTACAGGGCACTTTTGGACAGTCCTTTTCTTGGGCAGCTTGAGGAACGTTACGGCAGCGAATTTCGCCCTGTGCTGGAGCAGAACTTTCGAACGAACTTTGGGGGCCATGAATTGATGGCCAGAGAGCAGGTGCTGGTCAGTCAGTATCAGCAGAAGAAAGCAAGCTTGCGTGTTGCCTTTCGTGGACAGATGCGTACGGAGGGAGAAATGTTTGCATTCTTTGATGATCCGGACAGGCAGACACGTATCGATGCAAGAAAAGCACTGGCAGAGGCAGTTTTGCTTCAGAAGGAAGAATTTGTTCCCATACTGATGGAACTGATCACGGTGCGCGATCAGATCGCTAAAGCAAACAACTTTGAGAACTATCTGGAGTATGCAAATGCGGTATACAGCCGCCGGGGCTATGGGGAGGCGGAAATGACATCCTTCTGTAAACAGGTGAAGGAGGAACTGGTTCCATTACTTTGTGACTTACAGGAAGAGCAGTGCCGGCAGCTGGGCTTAGATAAGCTGATGGCCTATGATGGAAGTCTCCGCTTTGCGGATGGAAATGCCGTTCCGACCGGTGATGCGCAATATCTGACAGAGCAATCCAGGCAAATGTATGATGACCTTTCCCCGGAATTCGGAGCATTCTTCCGCGGCATGGCAGACTCGGAAAGTCTGGATGTTGCTGCCTCCCCCAATAAAGTGGCCGGAATGGGATTCTGTACAGATGTAAAAAACGGTTTGTATCCTTACGTATTTGGAAACTGCAATCATACAGATACAGATGTATCAGTTTTTACACATGAAGTAGGCCACGCCTGGCAGGCTTACCTTTCCGGACAACAGATAGAGTTGGGCATCCTGCGTGAGATGCCCCTGGATTCGGCGGAGATTCCGTCCAAGACAATGGAGCTGTTTACTTATCCCTATGCAGAGAAATTCTTTGGTAATGATGCAGAGAAATTCAGACAGGGACACTTTCGGGATGCGCTGCGGGAGATTGCTTCTTACTGCGCGATTCATGAGTTAAATACCTGGATCTACACCCACGTGGGAGCTTCTTTTGAGGAACTGATAAGGAAAGAAAGTGAAATTGCAAAGTGGTATAATCCCAATCTGGATTATGGCGAACTGGAACCTTACCATGGGCAGGGCGCAGATCTTATGCGTAATATGGCAGTATACATGTTTCCCAGATATGTGATCAGCTACGCGTTGTCTGAGATGTGTGCCATGGACCTTTTCCGCAAAAAGAAAGACGATCCGAAGGCGGCGTGGGAATCCTATGAAAAGCTGTGTGCTTCCGGAGGCAGCCGGAATTATCCGGATACGCTGGCCCGGGCCGGACTGGAGCCTGCTTATGCAGAAGGGCGCGTTCGTAAGATTGTTGCCTTTGCAAGAGATTACCTGAAAATGACTTGATCATTCGTTACTATTCAGCCATCATCTCGATTTCGCCAATGGTGGTAGTGGAGTAAGGTAAGAAGGATTTTAGAAGACCTTGAAAGCAGGTGCTGCATGTATCAGCACTTGCTTTCAAGGTTCTTTTTAATTCGATTTGACTATGGTAAAACCATTTCCCGTATCATAACGATACAGCTTAACTGTAGTACCATAACCCTCTTCCGGTACTTTCCTGTCGTGAGAGAAGTAATAATATCCGTCTCCCAGTGAGATAATACCGGTGGAACCGTAATCAAAGCGATACCCATAGACACCGGATGGTTCATGATACTCTCCTACAGGTGCCAGAGTCAGCACCTCGCCATCATGCCCTACCCCTTTCAGTTCCTGTACACCTGCTGCCTGTCCCATATCAATACAAACATAGGATAATGGGGGAATTCTTCTTTACGTCCGCAGTACACCGCAGCAAACATATAATTTGTCCATGGGTCATATTCCGGGTTCTGGATGCCGTAAGTGGTATTCCCTGTGTAGACAAAATATTTGCTGTCAGGCTTTTGGGGTCCCTGTCTGTGCATATTCAGCTGATTCAGAGACTTTTCATACTTACTCCAGTCGGCAGTATCATATCGAAGAATGACCTGATAATCATTGTCCCTGCGTTCCGGCTCACTGTAAATTCCGTAAGCCACGTATAAATATTTCTTGCCATCCTTGCTGCCGGGAATAGGAGCAAAAGTAGTGCCATCAATACCGCTGCATCCGTATCTGTGGCCGGGAGCCATATAATCATCTACCACTTCTTTCAGATAAACACTGGTCATGACACCGTCTTTTTCCGCATCCATATCCATGCGGTCAATTTTCTCCACATTAAAAATGGCTATGTAGAAACCATCCGATACTTCAATCTGCTGATCCATATTGTTGAGAATGTTTTTCCCGATAATATCATGCTTGAATTCCAGAGAACCGTATACCCGTCCGTCCTCCTCATTAAAAGCAATGCATCCCAGATGACCGGCAAGCCCCTTCACGGTGCCGATGACCTTGCCTTTCATGTCTGTCTTTACGAGGCAGGTGGTAAAAGAAAAATACATGTATTCACGCTTGCTGTCCACAGCAATTCCCTGTACGTGACCGGTGTGAAATCCACCGACTGATATATTATTTTGATATTCCATAATTAATACCGGCAATTCCTTTCCTTTATTCTTTCTTCTATTATAAAAAGAAGAGCAGAAGTAAGCAAGGAACAGTCAAAAATAGGAAAATGCGCAGCTTTACCTGAATAAACAGGCAAAACTGCGCATAATGGGATACAAAGAGTATCTTATTCTATGGCAATCTTCTTTATTTGTACAAAAGCTTTCTTTACAGGCGGCAGCAGTAACACAATAACAGTCAGAACACCCTCTGCCAGAATGTAAGAATAGTTATATACAATGGGATAAATAGCAGCCAGAGACTGGGGGAAGTTCTCGGGCATGTAATCCATCCAGTACAGATAACCGCCCAGGGTATGGAAAGCGCCGCGTACCATAATTCCCAGAAGATATCCTTTTAACAGACCATTCTTGCTTTTGCTGAAAAATCCTGCCAGTCCCAGTCCGGCAAAGGCCAGAATGTAATCACAACATACCTGGAAAAAGGAAAGTACATAGGGGCCCTGCAGGAACTGCAGAATACCGTAAGCCAGACCGGTAAGGATTCCCACACTGGGGCCGTACCAGTAACCGATCATGCAGACGAAGAGCATGCTGAAAAGAGTAACGGAACCACCAAATGGAAGTTCTGCAATCTTGATATAAGAAGTTACAAAAGCAAGAGCCAGTGCTGTGGCACAGAAGGTCAGCTGTTTGGTGGACAACTTCTGACCGGCCTTATTTTGACCGGAAGTGCTTTTGTTGGAGCCTGCTTGCGCGGCAGAAGCCTTGCTGTAAATCCAGGTGGCTGCCAGAAAAAGTACGATCACTGCAGCAATACATAAGGCATAACCCAGAGAGGTTAAGCCTCCATCAGGTGTAACAATAGACATAAAAAAATCCTCCTTCGTTTGTGCGAGGAGGGACAACATCGGTATTCACGTTTCGTCCGTAACCGCCGCTGCATGAAACATGCAGATATGTATACCTGATGAACTGCCTGCAGTCAGTTCGTCAGTGTTACGATGAAATGTGAATTGCTTCCTTACGCCGGTATTATCCGGGTCAAGTAATGAGGGTTAGAATCCGGTGGGATTCAATCTCAGCGATGCGCTCCCCTAGCTGTTATTTAGTTGATAACTGCTGTTTGGACAGTTACTTTACATTGCTAACTATACTCCCGGTGAGAGAGAAAGTCAAGTGTTAAAACTTTGCCGGTGAAGGCAACTGCGTAGCCTTCACCTTTTTTCGTATGTATGCATCCAGTCCGACTTAAAGAAGTAAATCGTAAAAATAATAGAACTCAATGACCAGGTCAGCGGATAAGCCCAGAAGATCACATTGATCACCGGCACAAATTTTACAATGATCGTGATATACGTCACGCGGATGATGCACCAGCACACCAGCATAACTGTCATAGGCACCGCAGAACGTCCTGCTCCCCGGAAGATGGCTGCCAGGCAGTGAGAGTAGGCAAGCAGGAAGTAAAACAGTGTCACAGTTCTGGCCTGAGTCACGCCGTACGCCACTACCTGAGGGTCATCATTAAAGAGGGCAATCAGGGCAGGCGAGAAGAGGTAAATCAGGATTCCTACCAGCTCCGCAATGGAAATAGAGCAGAGGATGCCGAATCTTGCTCCCTTCTTGGCACGGTCATACTGTCTTGCACCGAGGTTCTGGCTGATAAAAGTAGTCAGTGCCATGGTAAAGCAGTTGATCGGCAGGAAGCCGAAGCCTTCTATCTTGGAGTAGGAGCCGCAGCCTGCGACTGCCATCTTGCCGAAAGCATTGATGTTGGACTGTACGACTACATTTGCAAAAGCAATGATGGAATTCTGCAGACCGGTAGGAAGACCGTTCTGAATGACCTGCTTTAACATGGGAAGGTCAAAGCGGATACGTCTGATGACGATGCGATATTCCTCCTGGATATGTGTCAGCCTGAGGAAACACAGTCCGGCACTTAAGAATTGGGAAATGACGGTAGCCAGGGCGGCACTTCCCACACCCAGATGCAGCACTGCCACGAACAGAAGATCCAGCACTACATTCACCACGGAAGAGAAGATCAGGTAATATAAAGGATGCTTGCTGTCCCCAACGGATTGCAGGATACCCACGCAGATATTGTACATGACAAAAGCCAGAGAACCGCAAAAGTAGATGCGAAAGTACAGGATGGAAGAGGGCAGCACATCGGCCGGAGTCCCCATTAGCCTTAAAATAAAAGGAGTGAACAAAATACCGATGACAGTCAGGAGTACACCTGCAGCCAGACCGAAAGCCACAGTGGTATGTACGGAACGCTCTACTCCGTCTTTATCCCTGGCACCGAAAAATCTGGCAATAACGACACCGGCACCCACGGAGATTCCATTAAAAAACCCTACCAGAAGAAAGATAAGGCTTCCGGAAGAGCTGACTGCGGCAAGGGCATCGCTGCCGATGAAATTACCTACGATTAAGGAGTCTGCCGTATTATAAAGCTGTTGAAACAGATTTCCCAGAAATAAGGGGAATGCAAATGCAAGTATTTTTCTTCCGATAGGCCCTTCGGTGAGAAGGGTTGCGGAAGCTTTCTGATTGCTCATGGAACAATTACCTCCGAAAATTACTATATTAACTATAGAACTTTTGGTGGGATGTGTCAACAATGCTTGACATTCCCATATGGCAAAGTTAAAATAAAGATACCTGGTTGTAAGTGTCAGGTACTTTTTTGTGTGGGGAAAGCTAGGAAAGTCTTTTCCAGATAGGAGATTATATGCTTTTAAATCTGATACCGGCATCTATGTCACCCGTGGCTGCTTTTTTGGGTATTCTGTTTGCTTTCGCGGCAACGGTAATTGCCACTGCGAAGCTGAGTAAGTATCTTCCCAAGGACGCGGGAAGAGATTTTGCACATGATGGTAAGAAATCAGCAGGGAAGCCGAGAGGGGCAGGTATTATTTTTGTCCTTGCTTTCGTGGCTGCTGCACTTTTGTTTGCACCTGTGAATGCGGAGATATTGATATATCTGGTACTAATTGTCATTTGTATGATGACCGGATTTCTGGATGATGCTTCCAAGAATCCATGGGGCGAGTATAAGAAGGGATTTCTGGATCTGTGTGTCGCTGCCATGGTGGCTCTGACTTATCTGAAATTCAATTCCAATGTGGTAGAACTGGCGCTGTTTGGAGTGAAATTCACTCTGCCGCCCGTGGTATATGCATTGGGAATCGTGATTCTGGTGTGGGCATCCGTGAATGTGACCAACTGTTCCGATGGTGTGGATGGTCTGTCCGGTACCCTGACGATCATTACGATCATGACTATCTATATCATTGACCGTGTCAAAGGAGTGGGAGGGGATGTCTCTTTCCTGATCCTGTTGTTTGCAGTATGTATCCTGGGATATCTCTGGTATAATGCAACTCCCAGCCGTCTGATGATGGGCGATGCGGGTTCCAGAGCCATGGGATTATTTATCAGTATCGCCATTTTGAAAACGGGTTGCCCTTTCCTTTATATTCCGGTGGCACTGGTACTGATTTTGGATGGTGGACTGGGACTTGTCAAAGTGGCACTTCTTCGTTTCTGCAAGATACATATTCTGAAGAATGTCAGGACACCTCTGCATGACCATGTGCGCAAGGTGTGGGACTGGTCCAATACTCAGACAGTGTACCGCTTTGCCATTATTCAGATTATTCTGGCTGTGGCAGTGATTTACGGCATTCAGATGTAATTTTTATAGATGATCAGAAAAGCTGAAAGCATTATGAGCCGGTGGCAATAAGCCGGCTCCTTTTTTAGAAAGGCAGAAAAAGAAATGTATGATGAATTAACTCCAAGTGATATTAAGAAAATGGAGGAAGAAATCGAGTACCGCAAGCTGGTAGTGCGTCCCAAGGCACTTGAGGATGTCAAAGAAGCCAGGGCTCACGGTGACTTGAGTGAAAATTTCGAATACCATGCCGCCAAAAAGGTGAAGAACCAGAACGAGAGCCGAATCCGGTATCTGGAGAGGATGATCCGTACAGCCAAGGTGATCTCCGAGGATTCCGCTGCGGACGAGGTAGGCATCAATAATACGGTAACGGTAGAATTTGTGGATGATGGTCTGGAGGAAACCTACAAGATCGTCACTACAGTGAGAGGGAACTCTCTGGAAGGGCTGATCAGCAATGAGTCTCCATTGGGGAAAGCACTTCTGGGGCATAAGGTGGGAGATACTGTACATGTACAGGTGAACGATGCTATCGGGTATGACGTATGTATCAAAAGCATAGAGAATACCGAAGATGACGGAGACAAAATAAGAAGCTTTTAGAATGGAGAAGTACAATGAAGCAGTATATTTTATTCGACCTGGATGGAACTTTGACTGACCCTAAGGAGGGAATCACGACATGCGTGCAGTATGCACTTGCGGATTTCGGAATTGATGAGCCGGATCTGGATAAGCTGGAACCTTTTATCGGACCGCCTTTAAAGGAGAGCTTTCAGAATTTTTACAATATGACGGAGGAACAGGCAGACCGTGCTGTAGAAAAGTATCGTGAACGGTTTAATGAGACCGGCATTTTTGAAAATGAACTCTACGGCGGCATCCACGACCTGTTAGGCACATTAAAGAAAGGCGGGCTGCATCTTGCAGTCGCTTCCAGCAAGCCTACCGTGTATGTAGAGCGGATTTTGAAGCATTTTAAGATTGATAAATATTTTGAGGTAGTGGTAGGAAGCGAGCTGGACGGAACCAGGACTTCCAAGCCTCAGGTCATCCAGGAGGTATTGCACAGATTTTTCCCTAACCATCAGGTACGGTACGATGAAGTATTTATGGTGGGTGACCGTAAATTCGATATTGAGGGAGCAAAGCTGTTCCGCATCGAGACCATTGGTGTCACCTATGGTTACGGCAGCATGGAGGAACTCAAAGAAGCCAAGGCAGATTACATCGTTACCAGCGTGACAGAATTAAAGAAGCTTTTACTGCGGGAAGTGGAAGCCATTGAGCGTAAGAAAGCAGAAGAGAATCCGGGAGCTGCAGGCCAGAAGGCCAAGCCGCAGAGCAATAAGATACTCATGAGAATGCTGATTCCCTTTGCACTGTATTATATCGTGAAGATGGCAGCTACCTCTATTATGTCTGTGATGCTTCAGTCGCTTTGTGTAAATATGCCGGCACTGGAAAAGTACCTCTTCGTGAAGGATGAGGTGGCTGAGACCATGACATTTACCAGCAATGCCTATGTATTCTGCCAGATAATCGGATTCCTTGCGGCAGGATTTATGATTCGCAAATATGCTCAGAATGCGATTACCAAAATTAAAGAGGAGACAAAGCTCTCTTATTTAAAGAAGGAACCGGTGAAGAACTATGTGCTGATAGCCGTAGCTACTCTGGGGGCTGTCATCGGAATCAATCTGCTGACGATTCAGTCCGGAATACTGGAAACTACGGAAAATTATGCGCTGGTATGGGAGATGCAGTATTCCGGTAATATATTGCTGGGACTTGTGTGCTACGGCGTGATCATTCCCGTCGTTGAGGAGCTTATGTTCCGCGGTATTATCTTCAACTGCATTAAGAAAGCTTTGAATAAAGTGAATCTGGCATTGTTACTGTCTGCGTTCTTCCACGGCTCGTTTAACAGTGACAGCACGCAGATCATGTACATTTTTGTGATCGGCCTGATCATGGCTTATGCATATCAGCTTTTTGGCAGTTTCTATATGCCCATGGCACTTCATGTGGGAGCAGGAATTGTGACTTACCTGATGTACAGATTTACAGGTGCAGAGAGTACTGCTGCAGGGCAGCCGGTAGCCTATGTGGCATTGGTGATTGCAATAGTGGCATTTGTGCTGTTGGAGAAGGAGAAAGGGATCCTTAAGAAGAAAGAGGCTGCACCCGAGCAGTAAATAGCATTTGAAGCGAATAATATAAAAGGCAAAAGCCGCAGAAGCGCTTTCATCAGAAAGTGTATTCTGCGGCTTTTTCGGCTTTTTCGGCTGTTTCATAGTCAAACCTTAGTATTTGTGCGTCCCATCTTAGGGATTGTACCTTGTATCAGGGAAGTTCAGCAAGGTATACTTTAGTCACGAAAGATATTATATCCGGTCTGAATGTTGAGATCGCATATAGTTATGGCATCGAAGTGAAAATCGGTGCAGGAGATGTTGCAGATTCCATCTATAACATAAGTGATTCTTATCAGCAGGCCAAAGCGGTCATCAGATATATTGAGACTTCCGGCAATAAGGTGTGCCTGTACTCGGAAATCCTGCAGTTAGAGGATGTCTACTACTACCCCAGAGAATTTGACGAGAAAATTTACAACTACGTGGTGGTAGGAAGAGTAGAGGAAGCCGGGGAGATTATCAGAAAGATTTATAAGGATAATTTTGAAGATAATATCAGGATGCTGTCTGTCGGAACTATTGAGATGATAAAGAACAGAATCAGAGATTGTATCATTTCTATGTCTGAGAAGTACGAAATTTCTATCGACAGTGCACTTACCCAGCTGGCGCAGGAACAGAATGTGAAAGCTTACTTTGATATTGTCTATGATACCGTGACCATGATTGCAGAAGAAATCGGCAATAAGAAGAAAACAGTGCAGAATCAATCTGCACAAAAGATCATGAGTTACATCAATGAGAATTATTGCGACAATACCTTGTCCATGAAACAGATTTCGCAAACATTCGGTTTTCATGAAAATTACATATCTAATCTGTTCAAAGCGGAATACGGAGAAAATGTGTCCGTAGTCATAGAGAAGCTGCGCATGGAAAAATCATGCGATCTGATCAAGAATACCGACATGAAAATTGCGGAGATTGCGGAAGCAGTAGGGTATACCTCGGGTGCAAGCTTCAGGAGAGCGTTTAAAAAGATTACCGGAATGTCTCCGGTGGAATATCGGGGATAGCAGTCCGGAACATTTTGTCGGGTTATTGGGGCCCCCCCCCCCCGC
>JBGVLR010000150.1:0-11678 GCA_045124375.1 Acetatifactor sp. | reverse complement strand
AATGCCATGAACCTGCTTCATCAGCCGCACGGCATCTGGATTGATCTGAGGTTTGGTTTCCGTTCCGGCGGAATAGCTTTCAAAAACATCGGCGCAGAGCTTTTTGCCTAATGCCTCCGCCATCTGGCTGCGGCAGGAATTGTGGACGCAGATAAAGGTGACTTTCTTCATGTTGCTCTCCTGTTTCTTTTTTGTTTGTCATTACTTTATCACAGAAAAGATTTTCTTGCAACGAAAAACCGCCTGCGGTATGCAGGCGGCAATCGCTCAAAGATCGGATGCTTTATACTGGGTATACCCTTCGTAATAGTAGCTGTGGTCGATGCCTTTCATGAACATTTCCCGGTCATGGATCTGATCCGTCAGAGCGTTTCTCAGGATATATTTGATCTCAATATCCCGGATGGGGCTGCGCTCCATAGCAAGCAGATAGTCCTCCTTATCCACCTTGCTCCAATCGATGACCTGCCCCAGCTCCTTTTTCAAAATCAGGTCCAGCCAGATTCGGGTGGCTCTGCCGTTGCCCTCCCGGAACGGATGGGCAATGTTCATCTCCACATACTTTTCGATTGCTTGATCGAAGGTATTCTGGGGCATCTTTTCGATGTTTTCCAGAGCAGCATGGAGATACATCACCGGTGCAAAGCGGAAATTGCCCTTGGCAATGTTCACATCACGAATTAGGCCTGCGAAATCGTAGATATCCGCAAACAGTTCGTGATGAATGTCCAGAAGCGAGCGAACACTGCCTGCTTCCAGAATGTCCAGAAATCCGGCGTCAAACATATCGATGGCTTTTCTCTTACTGATCCGCTCCTCTTCCTGGGCCAGCTCCGGGGATCCGGTGATACCTAATTTAATTTGAAGGGTCATAGAATACCACCTGTAATTGTTATAATTTCTTATATTATATCACAGAACCACATCAAAATCCACTTACATTTGGGTGTTTATGAGAATACATACACCTGCGGGAGTCCCGCCAAGGTAAGCTCTATATGTCGGTCCTGAAACACGGTGATCTGATAAAGAATCGTCTTATAAAGGATTTCGCTTTCCGCTTCTCCGCTCAGAAGGGCATTGAGTTTGGAGCTGAGCTTTTGCTTTAGCTGTCGGGTATCGGTGCCGGTTCGCTGCTTTTCTTCGACCACAGTGAGCCGCTGTGTCAGGTCTGCAAGCTGGATATCGTACCTGTCCTTCATGGCCTGCATTTCCTCTTTGGAGAAAGCACCATCCAGATAAGCATCCATCACCTTTTCCTTTTTCCCCCGGAGCTTCTCCATTTCAAAGCCCAGTCGCTCCGGGGTATCGGAAATATTGCTCTGGCCTGACTGGATGGCTTCCAGAGCCAGAGCTGCCACATGGCCAACCACTTCTTCCCTGTCCATGTTCAGCCGCTTCAGGGCTGTCTGTACCATGTTCAGCGCATCGTCATCCCGCAGGAGCCTTCCGACACCGCAGCCCATGGCATTGCCGTTATTGTCCACATATTCTTTACTCCCTTCCGTAACGGCCTTGGCGCAGCTCCACCGGCGGTACGGCCTCTGAGCGGTGGTCTTGACCCGGCTGACAAAGCCGCTGCCGCAGCAGCCGCAGCGGATCTTCCCGGAGAACAGATGCGTGTTGGAATGAACTTCCCTACCATCCCCATGCTTGTTGTTCTGATCCAGCCGGGATTGGGCCTGTTCCCAAAGCTCCCGGTCTATAATTGGCTCATGGTGATTTCGCAGGATGATCTTCTCCACCTGCCCATGGTTGGCCTTTTTCTCGTGGGTCAGATAGTCCGGGGTGTAGGTTTTCCGCTGGATCAGATCGCCCACATATTTTTCATTTCGCAGGATCTTGATGATCTGCTGGGGTGTCCATTTTGTGGAGCCGGTGAGGGTCCTGTGTCCCTGCTCCCGGAGCCAGTTTGCCAGCTTTCCTGTGCTGACCTGCTCCACGGCATATTTGTGAAAGATCAGCCGCACCAGCTCCGCTCCATCCGGATTTACAGTCATTTTGCCGCCCTCCACATCGTACCCCAGCATAGACCTGCCGAACACCACACCCTTTTCCATCTGCCGCTGTTGGCCCCAGGTGACACGCATGGAGGTCTTGCGGCTCTCCTCCTGGGCGGAGCTGCTCATGTAGGTCAGCCGCAGCTCGCAGTCGGCGTCCTGGGTGCCGAAGCCGTCGCTCATGAAATACACATGGACACCCATGCTCCGGAGCTCCCGGGTGTAGGAAATGGTGTCCAGGATGTTTCGGGAGAAACGGCTGACCTCCTTGGTGAGAATCAGGCTGAATTTTCCGTCATAGGCATCATTCATCATCCGGTTGAAGGCGGCACGCTTTTTCGTTCCGGTGCCGGAAATGCCCTCATCGGCGTAGATTTTGTAAAGCTCCCAGTCGGGATGCCGCTGGATGTACTGCTCAAAGTAGGCTTTCTGGGATTCCAGAGAATTCCACTGATCTTCCTTGTCCGTGGATACACGGCAATAGGCGGCTACGTTCATTGGGGCTCCTTTCTGAGCTTGCTTTGCTCCCGGCGCTGGCGTTTCAGCTTCTCACTTGCCTGCCGGTACTGCATCTGGGTCAGTGTTCCGTCCTCCAGAAGGGCCAGCAGCAGAGCATTTTCCAGATCGTACAGAAACTCCCGGTCTGTTTCCCGGGTGATTTTGTGGTCATTTTCAATGCGCTGTAATACCGCATATTGTTTTCTTCCCATACTGCCGGCCCTCCTTTCCCATCAAAATTTATGCGTGAAATGCTTGTCTGTTTTCTTATTTGCCAGTAATGGCACGAAAGGCTTCCAGATTTGCCTTTGCCCTGCCGGGGCGCTGGCTTTCGCCGCTGAAAAACACCGGAACACACATTTCCAAAACCCGGTCGTAAATTCGTTTCTGAGCAAGCTCTGTGGTGGTTTTCATTTCCTGCAAGCTCAAATTTGTGGTGATAATCAGGGGTCGCTTCGTCAGATACCGCCCGTCGATGATGTTGAAAACCTGCTCCCGGGCATAGTCCGTCTGCCGCTCCATGCCGAAATCATCCAGAATCAGCAGATCGGCGTTCAGGAAATGGCTCAGATAATACTCCTTGTCCGCTACACTTAACGAAAGCAGCCTGTTCAGAATCGTGCCGAAGGTGGTCATCTTCACCGTTGGCGGGAAAGGATCGCTGCTTTCGATCAGTGCGTTGGCAATGCAGGCAGCGGCAAAGGTCTTTCCGTTTCCCGGCTGTCCCCAGAGGAGCAGGCCCAGATTGTTTTCCCGCATCTGGCTCCAATGCTGTACGTATTTCCTCGCCTGCTCCATTTGAGGAACGGTTCCGTTATCCTGTTCAAATCGGCAATGATACAAGCTGCTTGCTTCGCCAAAGGCTTCTCTCTGTTTTTCATACAGCCGCTGGTCAAATTCTCTCATAAGCTCTCATCCTCTCCGCATTGATAGTAGTCGTTATGATTCTGTTGATATCTTCTGTTGTTAGTGGCCGATTTTTTACCCGTCGCAAGGCCTGTCCCTGCGCCCTTGATGGCGTTGTTATGCTCCTGCGGGGGCTTCTTTTCGCTATCCGCCGGAAGATACAAATAGATCTGACTGGCACCGTTGCCGGAGGGTCTGCTGCGCTGGATGAGGCCCGCATCCTCCAGTGTTTTCAGATGCTTTTTCACCACTGAGGGGCACACGCCCAGGCTTTCTGCCAGATGCTCGATGGGGTAGATCACAAACACCCAGCCGCCGGGATCTGTAAATCCATTTTTCTGGGACAGGGTCGCCCGGTCCAGGAGGATGCTGTACAGCAGCAGCGCCGTGCTGGGCAGCTCCAGCTTCAGAAGTGACCTGGGCAGCGGATAGTAATTGGTCAGAACCGTATCCTGCCGGTATTTCTGTATCCGTACATTTTCCATGCCGTCCTCCCCTCTCGTGTTGTGGTGTCATTTTAGCACCGATGTTACGAAAATAGTTGGATTCGCTCAAAAGGGATGCTTTTGGATTGAAAAAAGAAAAAGCGCTCAAAAATGAGCGCAGTTTGCTTGATATGCGTAAGCAGAATACAGGCAGTTGAACGGAGATTTACAATTCCCGATTTCATGCTATAATAAAAATAGGAAAGGGGCTGAGCCTATGGATACTGAAACGATCTGCATCCGGGGTGAACGGATGCAGGAATTATATAAGCGTGCGGGTTACAGCCAGAAAGAATATGCTGACCGTCTGGGCATCAGTGTGGCGCAGCTTCGCCGGTATGAGCGAGATCCAGATCAGGCTATCCGCAGCGACCTGCTAATTTTTATGGCAAAAGATTTCAAGGTGTCCACGGACTATCTGCTGGGCCTGTCACCTGTGACCAAGAATAACCATGACATTTCCCATCTGCACCTGAGCGGCGCAGCCTGCGAAAAGCTGATCCGCCATCAGGTTGACGGGGCTGTTTTGAGCCGCCTGATCGAGCAGGAGGATTTCGGCGAATTTTTGACTCAGGCTGCCGGTTATTTTGACAATACCGATACGGAGTCGATTACCATACAAAACGAAATGCTCTCTGCCGGTGCGGCTGTGATCCGTCGGCACGCATCGGAGGTGGCACATCCTGATCGTGCAAACGCAGCAGCGGCGGGATTGGAGCATTCCATTGGCGATGCGGAAGAAATCGCCTTAAATGATCTTACCGAAAAGGCAAGAAAACTTTTGCAGCACACAAAGCAAGCTGTCCACGTCCCGACTGATCGTCCAACGTCGCAGCTTTCCACCGAACGGATTCTTGAAATTATTGAGGAAGCGCATGCCCAGACACACTTGACCCGTGAGGAGCAGATCGATTACAGCGCCGACAAGATCGTTGATGAGATCAGCGCAAAGACCGGTCTGAAAGGAACGGCAATCCGGATTTTGAAACCGGTATTCCGGTTCATTTTCAAAAACACCGGAAAGGACAACCCATAGGGCCGCAGGACCGCAGCACCGGCACCGCCGGTTTCAAAGGGTTTGGGAAATGTCCCAACAAGCGAATACACAAGCAAAGGCCAGGACTGCACGAATGCAATTCTGGCCTTTTGGGGTGTGTGGATAGCCACACGCATTGCTTGCTGGATTCAGAAACGGAAAACCTGCACAGGTTTCCACTGCTTGCCAATTATCTTTTCAAATAGAAATGCTTTTTCTGTTTTACTTCATCTTTTCTGCCAAATCATTTTCAAAGGCAATGATTTCGTCCATACACCGATCCAAAGCTGCATGGATTTCAGCTTCGTTCAGTTCCTCGGTGAGTAGAATACTCTTTGTTCTGAAGGGAATACGATACGCCCAATCTTCTTTTCCCATCTTAGCCGGATAGAACTGGTTGATCTGATCACAAATGGCTCTGAAATTATCCGGTATGTTATGGGCACTAATTGCAAGCTGTATGAACGCATCCTTTCCGGTTTTGTTCATCAGCTCATAGAAATAGTGGTTATCCGTATTCCAGCCACTGGGCGCATTGGGAACATCCGGAAGGATTGCAGACATCCGATCCGTTGTAAACCTGGTATAGGTACGATTACATTTACCCATATTAAGATGCACATCGCTGCGTTTCAATGCCCATTCAGGGAAAATACCAGCGATCTCGATCATGCGGAGGGTTCCTGCATCCAGTAAATAATCCAGCATTGCACCACAGATTTTGTCACTCCACTCAGCATGGAATTTTGCCATCCGGGGCCAGTCGGCTTCGTTCGTTAAACTGACATTTCTAAGGTGATAAGAAATCCAGGAAGCTTTGTGTTCTTCCGCACGGCTCCAGGACAGTTCGATCCCCAGCTTTTGCTCGATCTCTGCCTTGTGGCTGTACAGCAAATCGAATGCTTCTTTGTTCCTGGAGACATCGTTATTGCTGAGGTTGAAGTCAATTCGGGCATGATCGTAATTTGCAACGCAACTGATAAAGAATCCGCTTAATCCGAAGAAACCGGACTCCGTATTGGATGTTGTGGGAGCGCAGCCGCTGAAGGTTCCTCTGCGAATGTGCTGGTTCTGGATAATTGGCAACGCATATTCCCAATACCGCTTTCTCAGATCGTACCTTGCGGAATCGGAGTCTTTCTTATCCTCCACGTCCTTCAGATAGAATACCAGATCCATGGGGTCAGCTTCATACAACGCAAAGAATCGGCGAAGAAGGGACATTTTCATGGTGGTACTTGTATTTTTTTCGATGTAGATATTGTCATCTACTTTTAAGGCACTGCGAAGGTCGTCCTCGTTGTAGCTGACATAGGCTGCCAGCTCCGTGCTGTTCTTTGCGCTGTAAGCAAGACCAGCCAAAACAGATTTATCCTTATAGTGCAGAAATTTCATAATATGCTCAAACATATCCGTCCAACTGGATACCGGCTGCTCCACATTCTGATAGCTGTACTTCACAATGTCTCGACCTGTCAGATCAACACCCTCATCATCCAGAGTGCAGGAATCAAATTCTTTTTTGACGGGCTTGAAATCTGATGTGGGGTATGCCCATATCTTTGCAGCAAGAGCAAGCATTTCGTTGTTACGTTCTTCCAGCTCTGCCAGTCCCCAGGAATCCTTTGCTGCGATTTTCTGATTCATTCTTAAGCCACTGGTCTTATAGCCACCCTGATCCGCATCACGCTTCTCGGCGAAAGTATTATTACTGAGATTGGGATTGTAACCTGTCAAAGTCAGGTTGGCCAATCTGTGCAGCCATGCGGCATGAATCTCAGCATAATTGCTGCCAAGCGCAGCCGTCCAGGCCGGTGTCAGATGCTGCGGCATGATATGCTCGATGGTATAAGTGTTGTTATCAAGATGGGTGTATACATCCTTCGTTTCAACGGTTCCATAATTCTCCAGACGTTCAAACAGATAGGCCTTATACTTACCACGCATTTGATATACCTGCTTTTCAGAAAGCGCAGCAGTAAATTCCTGATCATCCGGAAATCTGCCGCTCTCCTTCTTGGAAAGAAGTGCATATACAAACTTTGCAACATAATTATCTGCGGTATTGTCGTATCGGAGGATTTCCTTGTTCAGATTCAGAAAAATCTTATTCAATGCGTTGGTAGGTACCTCGCAAATATTCCGCCGGAACAGGTAGTTCTCCGTAATCAGGAATATCTTCAGGACATCTGCAACGGACAGCTTTCCGTCCTGATTCAGCCGCAGTACTTCCATCAGGAAGGGACGGGTGACGACGATTTCCAGCCGCATCAAACGGTATAAGCAATCATCCAGCTGCGGTTCCTTCAGGCCGCTCTTGCAGGTGCGCAGCTTCTCAAAGATTCTTGCATAGCGAAGCAGATCACCCAGTAAAGTGTCAACGGGCAATGCAACGCTCTCCGAATAATTCTTAAAAGCCCGATACACATTGCTGATCGTGGGTGTAATCTGCTGTTTAATGCTTAGATAATCTCTGACGAAACCGCTGACATCATTACCGGTACAGTTCTCAATCTTTGCCCAGTATGTATCGAAATACTTGGTCTGATCCTGCGGAGGAAGCCCCATCAGAATATAGTTGCGGATTTTGTCGCCTTCCGTAAGGGCAAGGCCGGTGGAGTTCAGACTTTCAAAAATCAACTGAGCGTTGTCTGGCGGATCAAGTGTGATACTGATGATTTCCAGCTTTCCGATGGCAGCATATAAATCAGAAACCGGTACTTCTTCTTTCATGATCGTATCATAGAAGAATCGGTAGTTCAGTGTCAGATTGGAGCTGGGATCAAAATCTTCCTCATCTCCAAACAATTTCATCAGTGCATCACGGTCACTTTTTACGGGGCGCAGCTTGATTTTGTCATCCTCGCTTGCCCATGGGGAGATCAGGAAACGTTGATTGATCTGCTCATCCAAATTGTGATCCGCTGTTGAGACTTTGCCCTGCTTGATCAGATTCCGAATTGCAAGAAGCAGCAATGTGATTGTGGTCAGACGCTGCTGGCCATCAATGATATGGTATTCGATTTTACTGCCGTTGGGCACCACCGCAGAAACGATGCTGCCGAAGAAGTGGCTGCTACGGCCATCCACGACAATCTTTTTCAAATCTTCATATAACTGGCGGCAGTTATCGTATTTCCAGTCATATTTCCGCTGATAGACAGGAATCACATAACGTTTGTCTGCGCCTTCCATGAAGCCTATCATCTTAGCTTCGGAGCCTTTCATAGGTTCAGTCCTCCTATGTAATAATGTGCTGATAAATTTCTTTGAGAACGGTTTTACAAATTGGCAAGCAGTGTAAACAGGGCCCTGTTTGCTCATTTTTGCAGACCGGCTTTCCAGCCAATCTGCAAAAACTGCTTGCTGGGGCAACATCCCCAGACCCCTTTGACATCATCGGAGATGATGGCTATATGATTATCCAAAACACTACATTTATAGGTTATGAATTTCGATAAGGAAGAGTATAGTTTTCGATAATATCATTGCTGCGCAATTTATATTGGATCAACAAACGATTTATTCTTCCTTCGTCTAGCCAGTTTTCATTTTGCGAGACAGCAACCACAAAATCGTTTACATTTCGTTTGAACGATTCTAGTTTGTCGGGATTAATGATTCGCATATTAGGAACTGCCGTTGCCTGTCTATCTATAACTGTTGATTTGTGTGCCATCAAAGGAATAGCCGAATATGCATCACCATACACGTTAGAAAACCACCTCATGGATCCTCCAAGTTGATTGCAATAACCCTTTGAAATGGTTTCTACAATTGCTGCGCTTTTACATTCAATCACAAAATACTTATTACTTCCTGTTGCCCAAAGATTATCAGGTCCTTCTCCGTTGGTTTCTTTATCCGGACGAGTTGAAACAAAGCCTATGAGTTGTCCAATCAATTGGAGTGCATTTTCAAAGCCTTCTGCATCTGGTGAAAACACAAGCGAAGCAGTTATTGCATTAGCATGGATTACATAATCGTTCTGGTTTATTTGTTTGCCATTGATGTATTCACAGACAGCCTTAGCTTGATCGATGTTATTAATGGCTTTATCATACCTAATTCCACTAATAGGGGAAATAGTGCATATATTTATAGATTTAGCGGATAACAATATTTGCTGAGCCTTAGCTTGGTCGATAAAATTAGTGAATTTAGCTTTAATCTGAAGCAAGTAGCCTTTGGTACTGTTCTGTGTTTCACCACTAATTGCTCTGTCCAGAGCTTCTATTGCTCTCTGCGGTTGAAGGGCCATCGACAAGTCATAAGCGCTACGAAGGGCAAGGGTATTCTTGTCAAATTGTGGTTCCGAACTATACAATACTGACGACAGTCGTTCCTTACTTTTTTGAATCCACTCCACTTCTCGATTAATGGAAAAATCAGCAAGTTCAAAAATATCATCAACACTGGGTTTTGGATTTTCCTGCTTTAGTAGATCCCATAATTCTTTTGACAGATTATACTGTTCCCGTGTAGCGTTACTAAAAAAAGAAATACCATTATTGCGAAGTAGGACATCTGCAAGATTATCGCCCATTAAGACAATACAGCATGAGTCACTGTTAGATCTAACACCTCTGCCCATACCTTGTTCTATTCTTTGTATTTGTTCTCTTCTAAGTATATTGCTTGCTTCGTCCACACTTTGTATATATTTATCCTTTTCATTTCTTAATGGGGGCAAGCCATCAATTACTAATAGTCTACATGCATCGTCAGGCAAATCAACGCCATCATATCTGTTGACGAGAACAAATAAGCCAACATGTTTATTCTTTAATGCTGAGATGGCTTGCATAATATTGTCTTTGGTTATTGTTCTGCTCCCAAGAGGATCCCAATACTTAGCTCTTTCAAAAGAGGGGACAATTACACCAACATTATGCTTTTGGGAAATTGACATGATTTTGTTCCTAATATCGTCGTTTGTAATCTCACTATTGAGATGTCTCGGGAACAGAATGAGTCTATCACCAATGTCGTTCGCATTGTCTGGCGTTATGATACTATTTACGTCATCTTTACGTAATCCAATAGCGGAGACAAAAACACTATCATCCGAAAGGGTTGCGCTCATAAAAACTCTTCTTTGCGCATTTATAAAGCTTTTGATTTTCGAAATAGAAATACCCTCTGGTATAATTTCGATTCCACGTGCTGTAACAAAACAGTCGCAAGTAGCCAAAGAATCGTCGAGCAATGGAAGATTAAAATAAATACAACGATTCTTTTCTTCGTCATTATTGTGTTTGGAAAGCAGCGCATATACTTCAGCTTGTTTGCTCTGCCACATCCAAAATGGAATCATCTCGGTCTTGGTAGGATCGCAGTTTTCGACAACATCGGTATATGCATTGCTATTATAGCTCTTCCACTGCTCCGCAAACAGATCAATTATCCCCTTATAGAGTTCGTGGTTACGGGGAATCCTAATTGAAAATTGTGTGGTAATTGTATCGAGGCAGGCATGAACATCATCCATCAAAATACTGCCAATGGGATAATTATTAGACTGCCGCATTCCAAAAACACTACGACCATTCACCAAGGAAAAGATTGTTGTAACCAGCACAGCCTTATTCTCTGTGTACGAATAGTCATCTCTGTCTGTTACTGCCAATATACCTAGTTTTTTGGCTTCATCGCAAACTTGAGCCACTAGGTAATTGTCTGGAACTACATATACAGCTGGTCCTTTTCCTTCGTTTAGACAACTTTGTAAAATCATCAAGCCAACGACTGTTTTGCCGCTGCCTGTATTCATTTTTATAATACAGTTTTTTTGGTTTCTGACATTAAACCATTTTCTCCAAACCTCAGATTGAACGTCTCTAGGATACTCATATCGCTTATCTTTTTGTGGTAAAGCCATAAATATTTCTCTTGGCTCAATAGGAGAGGGTTTTGGTGTACCGCTCAATTTAGATAGCAATGAAGCCATAATGTACCTCCTCATAAATGTATACTTCCACAAAATGAACAGTGGAATTGTTTGAGTCAATAATGGATTATCTCATTTCAGCCGCTCACACAGGGGCAGAATTTCTTCCAGTTTGGCGACGATGCGCTTCTGTTCTTCATATGGAGGCAACGGTAGCAGAAAATGTTTTAATTTATCTGCCTTTATGCCCTTTGCTGTTGTTCCTGTACAATTATCCAATAACTGTTGCTGGAATTGTGGAGATAAAATGAAATACATAAACAGCGCAGGCAATGCTGTGCCTTCTATATATTCTTTGAATGTAATTATGCGTTGCCCGCAAGAACATTCATCCAAATCACACAGCGCAGCATTTCCCATTGGGGCTTCTGTAGTAAAGAGCAAATCACCCTTCCGAGTGATTCCCCGGCCCTGTCTTCCTTCGTATTCTTCACGGGAAATATATTCCTTACGAGTATAATCCATATATGCGCGTCTAATATTGGAAGCTGTAATCAAGAAAACACCTTCTGATATCTTATTGGGCGTTTTTCCACGATAGTCTACAAAATCAAACAACTGATTTAATTCAACCATCATCCAGCTTTCAGGAATATCAAAATCCATTGATGAGAAATCCAGTTCATCCTTGCAGGGTTTCAACCCTTTATGATATGGTTTCATCTTTTGGAATACGTCTTCGCCCATTCCTTCTTCAGAACGCTGTTCCACCAGTTTGCCTTGGATTGTCATCTGGAGAATGGATTTCTGCATATCCACAGGGAAACGCTTGTTGAAATCCTCCAGTCTGCTCCATGCCTGCT
>JBGVLR010000149.1:0-2554 GCA_045124375.1 Acetatifactor sp. | reverse complement strand
GTGAAACGTAAGCATTCGGCCTCGTGCGTGTTTTTTTCCCCTCTTTTCCTTCCTACCTTTGTGGCTTCATTATAATCTTAATCCATTATGTGTTCAGTATTAGAATTTTCTAGCGAAAGTGATAAACTACGTACTCTCTTTTCCGAGTCTAACCATTTTGATTCTGTTCTTTTCATATTTGATGGCGGCCGTCGTTATAAAGTTTCGTCTTCCAGCCTTGGTATCCATTCCCCTCAGGACCTACTTCTCCCTTTAGGTCTTGGCCTTTTCCGCAGCAGTCCTTTTTGGTCTTATTACCTTTATCCCCAAGGTTGTAATTTCCATAAAGGTATTGACGGTCTTTGTGGCGAGGTCATCCGACACACGGGTTCCTGCGTGTCAGAGCAGAGCTGTCATATTTTTCCCGACCGCTCCCGTAGCAGGTTGCATATCCTTTATCGGTGCGACGACGAATACCGTCTGGAATGCCGTCGTCTGAATCGCGGTTCTTTCCTCTTGAAAAAGGAGGAACGGAAGAAGGATTTTCTTCAAATTTCCTGGAATCGCCTGAATGAGCTGCTTACTGTTAAAAAGTATCGGAAAACAGTTGAAAAGTAATTCCCCATTCTATAAGCCGTGCAGTTTTATTTTGATAACTTTGCCACATAATAAAAAGTGGATGTACAGTGAAAGAACCGGTTATTACCCTTACTTTGGAAGAGTACGAAGAGTTGCGCAAGGAACATGAATGCCTTGAAAAGGAGCATGCGGAACTTCAGAGAAAATACGAAGCCTCTTTGCAGGAGTATTCCCGCCAGGTCGAAGAAATCTCGGCCTGTACAGCCGTCATTGCCGATCTGAGATGGAAATTGGCTGACTTGACACGCCGTTTATGGGGTAAATCCAGTGAAAAACGTCATCTTCCCGAAGATGCCGGCCAGCTGAGCATCTGTTTCGAGTCTCCGTCCGATGTCAATGACCCGGTAGCGGAAGAACAGAAAACCGCTGGGAAATCCGTCACATCGGAGAATGGCTACAATCGTTTCCGTAAAAGCTTCACGAAAAAGATCACTCCCCACGCCCGTAAGCCCATCGACCCGTCCCTTCCCCGTGAGGAGATTATCATTCCCATGCCGGAAGGCCTTTCGTTGGAGGGAGCGACGAAGCTGGGAGAGGAAGTGAGCGAACAATATGCTGTCAGTCCCGCCCGATTCTATGTGAAACGCATCATCCGTCCTAAATACCGGCTCGCCGACGGTCGTATCATAACCGCTCCCATGCCCGTAATGGCACATCCCCACAGCAATGCCTCGGAAAGTGTACTGGCCCACATTGCTACCGCCAAATATTACGACCACCTGCCTCTGCACAGACAGCTGGATATCTTTGAGCGTGAAGGAATCCATCTGAGTCCTTCCACCGTAAGTAACTGGATGATGGCTGCCGCACAGCGTCTGGAACCAATCTATAATGAACTTCGTGAACTGGTCAAGGACAGCTATTACGTCATGGCCGATGAGACACCCCATCCCGTACTTGAAAGCGACCGGCCCGGTGCTCTTCACCGCGGGTATATGTGGAACTTCTATCTGCCCCGGTTCCATACCCCCTTCTTTGAATATCACAAGGGCCGTGGCAGCAGCGGAACAGACACACTGCTGGCAGGACAGGTCCGGGTGGTACAGAGTGACGGCTTTGCTGTATATGACAAGTTCGACACGCTACCCGGAAAGTTGCATCTGTGCTGCTGGGCACACGTCAGGCGCAACTTTGTGGAAGCGGAAGGAAATGACCCTCCCAGAGCAAGGCATGCACTTGGACAAATAGGCGGACTGTATGCCGTGGAGGAGAAAATCAGAATGGAACATCTGGAAGGGGAGGCGGTGGTAAAGCTTCGCCGGGAAAAATCGTACCCTATTATCAAAGAACTGGAAAAATGGTGCAAGGAGGAATATGGACATACGGTCGATAAATCGCCTATTGCCAAGGCCATGTTCTATATGTACACACGCTTTGAACAACTGTCCGGATATGTCAATGACGCACAGTTCTGCATTGACAATAATCCGGTGGAGCGTTCTATAAGGCCGTTGACTTTAAACAGAAAAAATACGCTCTTCTCCGGATCACATGAGGCAGCACATGCAGCGGCAATTTTCTTTTCACTGATGGGATGCTGTAGGGAAAATAAGGTGAACCCAAAACTATGGATGCAGGACGTGCTGATTAGGGTACAGGAGAAAGAAAGAGAAGAGAAAAACGATTACACCGATTTACTGCCATTTAATTGGAAAGGATAAACAGGAAAGCTATAATAAAGTCAAAAGCCAGACATGCTTCGTCTGGCTTTTGACTTTATTATAACTTGGAGAGAAACACGCACGAGGCCGAATGCTTACGGTGAAACGATAAACAGGAAAGGGCAGCGCAACGATTTCTATCGGACGAAAAACTGTGTGTATCCTTGGCTTGACTATATAAGATAGCGCGTGGCAAGATTGCCATTCAAGAGAACAAGGTCTCGCCTCGGAAATAGAAGACCGGGCGGGGGGGGAGTCTGGGACAAACTTACAGA
>JBGVLR010000148.1:0-53819 GCA_045124375.1 Acetatifactor sp. | reverse complement strand
CGCCCTGCGTCTGTCTACCCAGACCTCCTTAAGGATAGCCTGACAGTTCGGACAGTTGCGGTTCCTGCAGGAATTGTTGTGAAAATCTGTATGTCCGCAATCCTGGCATATGCTTATGTTACAGCCAAGTTTTCCGGATTTGCAGTTTAGGATGGCGAGGGAAGTTTTCCTCTGGATATCCGACTGATGATATCCAGAGGAACAGAAGTCCTCATAAGAAAGGTTCCATATCTGTTGGATCTTGGAATTATGCATGGGTCTGCCCTCCCATACGGTCAAAAGGGCTGACAGCATTACCCACACCATCACCTTCGATTTGCATATCGACGCCCCAAGATATGCCTGTGTGGAGGATTTTGCGGGATTTCTGTTCATCGACGCTCCAAAAGTTACAGTAAGCAAATACCTCTGTGCTCCTGATTATGACCCAAATGATACCTACTCACCTGTTCCTAAGCCTGAAAAGGTCACAAGACCCTTTGTAGAGATAACCATAGACCACGGCAAAAATCCCGAAAATGCAAGCTATGCCTATGCTGTTCTCCCTTATGCCGATGACGAAAAGCTTAAAAAGTATGCTGAGGATCCCCATTTTGAGATCATCTCTAACACAGACAAAATTCAGGCGGTTAAGGAAAAGACACTGGGCATTACGGGCATAATTTTCTATGAAGCCGGCCAATGTGCAGGAATAGAAGTAAATAAGCCATGTCTTGTTACATATAGAGAGACGGGCGGTGAATTTAAAATAAAGGTCTGCGAGCCCACCAATAAAGTTGATTCTTTGGAAATTGAGATCGACAAAAAGCTTAGTTTGATCACCCACGATAACCGTTATTCTGTTGAATGCGGCACAAACACCAAACTCACCCTCAATACCGCCCGTTCACAGGGCGAAGGCTACGAGGCAAAATTCAGAGTGGAATAAGGAGCATTTCTATGAATCATATGAATAAAAAGAAAGAAATAGTGGAACTTCCCGTCTACTGGCATTCAAGTGTTGAGCAGGTAAACGAGGATATAAGCAAAGTAAAAAAGGGAAAGGTACACACCCTTCTTCCTTCTGCAGGCGGCAGACCCATATACATGGTGGAATACGGTGAGAACACCCTGCCTAAGTCCATGGCAAGCCTCTCCAGTGCCTGCGGCGCTCAGGACTACCGCTGCTATGCTAATAAGACAGAAGATGGCTACATTCCTACGGTTTTCCTGGCAGGCTGTATGCACGGAGGCGAGTTTGAGGGCACTGTTGCTCTTATGAACCTTATAAGCCTCCTTGAAAACGGCGTGGACCTGGCAGGCAACAGAAATGATGATATCCTGGCTCTTGTCGAAAAGCTTCACATCATAATGATACCTATGTGTAATCCGGACGGCCGCAGCCACATTCCCTTCGATAATTTCGTAGGCCACACATTCCACGACCTTCGCTACTACGGACAGGGTACATGGAAAAACGGTGAACTCTGCGGCTGGCCCGGCTGCAAGACCATACACCCTATCAAGGACTACTGCGAATACTTAGGCGGTTACTTCAATGATGACGGCGTAAATATGATGCACGATGATTATTTTGTGGATCCTTCCAATGAAGTCCGCAATGTGTTGAAGACCGCCCGCGACTACTCCCCTGACTTCACCATCCTTTTCCACGGCGGCGGCAATACACTCAACACCTACTTCCACGTAAGCTACATAAACACTGACGCAAGACGCCAGATCTACGAGGTAGGCAAGCTTGCCGAGAAAGCAATGGCAAAGGAGAACCTCATTTTCACCGTAAACGACGATTTTGTCAAATCAGGCGGAGAGGATGTAGGTCTGCCTCCTTTTATGCCTCTGCCGTATTCAATGTATGCGGCGAGCCCTGCGTCACCTTTGAGTCAAATCAGGGCTTAACCGAGTGTGAGGACCCCTACTGCCTTACAAACGACGAGATATACCGCAGCCACTTCATTTACCTTGAGGTGCTTTTCAAATGGGTACTTGAAAATAAGACCGCTGAAAAGCACAGGGAAAAGCTAAAAAATTTGACCTATTAAGTACCGGGAATGAAAAAGGGATGTTTGCGAGATATAAATAGCAGCAGGCCGATGGCAAATCATCAACCTGCTGCCGCGTCCCTACAACCGAGCCGCCTTACCTCCGCGTCCTTTTCCGATACACACTTGGAGGTAATCCCGTCTGTCGTGCAAATACTTTATTAAAATAATTCGAAGAAGAAAATCCAAGGCAGGCGGAGATCTCTGAGATAGAAAGGTCGGTGGTCTCCAGCATTCGTCTGCTTTCTGCTATTTTTTCCCGCTGAATATATTGAGTGATGGTCAGTCCCGTTTCGCTGATGAAATGTCTGCACAGATGTTCGCTGCTGTGTCCCAGGCGTTCCGAGATTTCCTTTACTGAAATTTTCTCATACAAATGTGCTTGAATCTCCTGGCAGATCTGGGCAACCAGAACAGAGTTGGTTTCCGGTATCCTGTTTTGGGCGGTTTTCTGGGCAAATTCCAGAAGCATCTGTTTAAATAAGACGTCAAAATCCGAACTATTTTCAATTTCATTAACCAGCCGATAATATTTTTCCGCCAGAGCGATACTGATATTAGAAGGAACATTTCCCTCCATGGCGCTGTTACAGGCCATTGTAGTGAAAATGAGCATAAGATTCTGCAGATTATTACAGGAGTCTGATCCCAAGTCCGGCAGGTTGTCTGCTGAAAACAAAAAGTCTCTCAGCGTGGATTCCAGACGGTCGTACTGTCCATATTTGATACAGGAGAGGATACAGCGGATAAAGGCATCTTTGCCGGAAGAGGTAAGAGTATGTAAACCGGATGAATGCGCAGGAACCGAAGCATTGGCTTGGAATCGGGTAAAAGGAATGGAAGGAATTTTCTTGATTTCGCCATCATGCAATAAGGTATAAAGCAATTCCAGAGTGGAACGAAAACGTTGATTGGTGTAAAAGGGGAGTAAGCGAAGCCAGTTTGTCAGGTGCTTTGTTTCTTCCTGAGAAAGATTTGACGTATTTGAGATATCAATCGCTTGTCTGGGAGTGCATTCATAGGATGTGACCGGTCCGAGCAAAAGGATTTTATCTTCCGTTCGTATCATTCCGAAAAGCAGATTCTGCGGAGTCAGCGTGGTGAAAGCGGTTTGCTCAGAGGTGATTCCACTGCTTAGATAGATGAGAGCAAGATTGGGCTTAAAATCATCGTAAGCAAATTCAATGGAAAGGTCTTCATTGCAGATGGTAAGGGGAATCCCTGTGGCGCGATGGAACATTTCCAGTAAGACATGTAAAGTCATGATCGTCCTCCTGTGTAAAAATATTTCTTTTATTATACCAAGATTATGTAGTGGATAGCAAGGTGGTTTTAGATTCCTGTAGGGCGAAATTTTTGCACAAGACGAAATGGAATTGCACTGAGTGCACGGTTATGGTATTATAATATTCATGGAAGAGGAAGTTTAAGTAAATATAAGGAGGTTTCAGGCTATGGAATATGTAGAGAGAAAGCGTTGGTTATTTTTAGGATTACCGTTTACATTTACAAAGTATATCATTAAGGAAGACGTGATCACTATTGACAGCGGACTTCTGAAGACAGTGGAGAACGATTGTTACATGTATAAAGTGCAGGATGTGGAATTGACAACTACATTGATCGAGAAGATGTTCGGTCTGGGAACAGTTGTCTGCTATACCGGAGACACCACCCATCCCAAGCTTCTGTTAGAGCATATCAGGCATGCCAGAGAGATAAAGGACTTTATTTTAAAAGAGTCAGAGGAAGCCAGACTGCGCAGACGTACCGTAAATATGCTGGATATCGGTTCCGATGTATCGGATGATGACGGAGATATGGACTGATGGAACTGGATATGACAAAGGGCAGGCCTGCAAGGTTGATTGTCAGATTTATTATACCTGTAATTATCGGTAATATTTTTCAACAGCTCTACAGTATGGTAGATACCATTATTGTAGGGCGTTTCCTTATGAAGAAGATGATGTGGTCGAAGGCAGCTTTTTACGGGGCATCAGCACGCGCTCAAACAGAAGACCCGCAGCAAACCAGAACGGAGCGTAGTCAAGTCTGATGTAGCGTTTGATATTCCAGCGGGAGTGCTGATAATCCCAGGGGCATAAGCCGCGTTTGCCTAAGAAAGTACCGGACAGGTATTCTGCCGAGAAGATCAGGGACATATAGGAGAAGCCTCTGAACCAGATGGGAGCTGCATGCAGCAGCTTTGCAAAGGGTTTTAAAAGGGCGGCGCAGCCGTATATGGGGAACATCCAGAGGGAAGTTACGCCTTTCAGATTCATCTCTCTGCGGCGCAGGGAGTCCAGGGCGGTAAATGTGATTTCCATGCACCAGCCAATAGTGCCGCACTTTACAAAATTTTTAAAGAAAGTCATGTGGTGCCTTTCCGGCTGCCGTGATTTTAAGGGCAGCCATTGATTCATGATTGTAATGACAGTATGTCCCTGTGAAAAATATTTATTCGAAAAGAAGCGGAACGTATCGAGGAGAAACGGAATGCATCGAGGAGGAACGAATGAAATACCGGGAAGCGTTGGATTATATAGAATCATTAAGTGCATATGGAAGTGTACCGAGGCATGAAGGTATCCGGAGATTGTGCGAATACTTAGGCAATCCTCAGGATGCGCTGCGTTTCATAACTATCGACGGAACCAATGGAAAAGAATCTGTGCTTGCCTATGTTTCCGCAATTTTAAAATGTGCCGGTTATCGTGTGGGACAGTATCTTTCCCATGTTATTTTTGAATATCGGGAGAAAATACAGGTCAATGAACGGCCCATCACGCAGAAAGCCTTTTGCCAGGGTGTAGAATTGATCCGGGATGCCTGTGAAAAGATTACGGCCCAGGGATATCCGCACCCCACGTCCTTTGAAGTGGAGACATCACTGGCTTTCTGGTATTTTAAGGAAAAAAAGTGCGATATCGTAGTGCTTGAAGCGGGAATGGGCGGCCTGGAGATGATTTCAGGAAAAGAAGTAATAGAATGTACGCTGACGACAGCTGATGGTGCGAAAGCGTCAAAAGTCCGTTATGGCTTAGAACGTCAGCGATTCGATTACGGAGAGTATAAGAATCTGGAAATCGGTATGGCCGGGAAGTTCCAGATTGAGAATGCGGTACTGGCCCTGGAAACTGTAAAAGAGCTGGCAAAAGAAGGCTATCCGGTGAAAGAGGCGGCAATCCGTCAGGGACTGGTAGAGACGCAGTGGCAGGGAAGCTTCAGTATCATCGGTAAGAAACCTTTCTTTATTGTAGATGGGGCTCATAACGAGGAGGAAGCGAGGAAGCTTGCGGATTCCATAGAATTTTATTTTGCAAATAAGAGAATTATCTACATAATGGGGGTATTGCAGGATGAGGACTATGAGAAGGTCATTGGGTTGACCCATAAATATGCAGATCAGATCATCACGGTGACGCCCCCGCACAATCCCGGAGGGCTGGCTGCATATGATCTTGCGGTGGAGGTGGCGAAGGTTCATCCTTTGGTGACTGCCGTGGACAGTCTGGAAGAGGCGGTGGAGATCAGCCGTCTCCTGGCCGGCAAAGAAGATGTGATCCTGGCATTCGGTTCTTTATCTTATCTTGGAAAGCTAATACAGATATCAGGGCATTCTGCGGTTGATCACAGGCATTAGATATTTCTGGGCAAAGTGGGCGCAAAGTCCGGTAAAGAGTCCGGTGAGCATGCCGCTCAGAATCAGAAAAGGCAGGTACATCAGGACGCCCGGCACCTGTGTGATCAGGAAGGCAATGAGAAGCTGCCCCAGATTATGGGCGATGCCGCCGGTAATGCTTGTCAGGAATACGTAATGACCATTGAGAAGCCTGTTAAACAGTGCCATGATGATCAGGCTCGCCAGACCACCTGCCAGACTGTAGATCAGGCTGATTGCCTGTCCTGAGAAAAAGGCCGAGAGCAGGATTCTGGCAATCAGAACCAACGCAGTGTCTTTCACGGAGTAGTTGCGCAGCAGTATCAGCGTGATGATATTGGCAAGTCCCAGCTTAATACCGGGAATGGGTGCCAGGGGCGGCAGCAGACTTTCCAGGGTGAAGATGATCAGGGAAAGTGTGGTAAAAAGTGCCAGTGTGGTGAGTTTCTTCAGAGTCATAAAGCACCTCGGTTCTTGGAAAGTAATTTTCGGAGAGGAATTCCTCAAAATATTTTTCTCTGAATTATTTTGGGGAGATATCATCTAAAGCACTGCCCCGGATCTCTATGACCAGCCGGTGGGGCAGACAGGTAATGGGTGTCAGGGAATTAATGATAAAGCCCTGATGTACACAGATTTTATCCGGGCAGTCAGCCGCAATGATGCCGATGGCACCCTGTCGGACCTCGATGGTATTAGTGCCGCCGTCAGCATTGGTTATAGTGAAGACATAAGGTTCTTCCACTTGATTTAAGGGAATACTGCGAATCAGCTTTCCTTCCTGATAAATATCTGCTACCAGGTCCTGATCCATCAGAGAATTGTGAACCATGGCAAAGACCGCAATCAGGCTGACACAGGCCAGGATGATCAAGGAAACTGTTATGATCAAAGCTTTTTTGGCAGATGTCTGTTGCATGTATGCTCCTTTTCGGCTGCGCTTTCCCGGAGGACGACCCGAAGAGCAGGGCGTCTTCCGGGTAAGCGGCTGTTTGTTTCATAATTGTTTGAAAAAATATAGATACAGTATAGCAAAAGGTGTTCGCAAAATGAAGTCTTTTTTGAAAAAAGCTAAGAGAATGCAAGTGAAAGTCATGGTAAGTCTGCTGGCAGCAGGACTGGCGATGTGTTTGTTTACCGGCTGCGGCAGTGCCGAGGTTCAGCAATATCAAAGGGTGGATACTGCCATGGGGACGATTCTGAGGGAGACTGTCTATGTCTGTGAGGAGAGCGGCAGCGATAAAAAGGCGGACAGCACCCGTGAGGATGCCGCCGGCACGGAGGACATCACAGAAGAAATCAGGAATCTCATCGTTGCACTGGAGGAGGATGTGCTGTCCTGGAGGAAAGAATCCTCTCAAATCTATGAGGTGAACGCCAATGCGGGCGTTGCAGGGGGCAGTCTGCTGACAGAAGAACTGGCAGAAATCCTTGCAAAAGTCCTGCAGGTATCCGAAGACAGCCGGGGAGCACTTGATGTGACCATCGGACAGACCGTCAGACTCTGGAACATTGACGAATATGCGGCAGGCAGTACGGAAACAGACTTTACCTTGCCTGACCGGGATATCCTGGAGGAGACACTTCAGAAATCCGGCTATGAGAAGATGAAACTGCAGGATGACAGGATTGTCCTGCCTGAGGGAATGGAACTTGACCTTGGCGCCGTGGGAAAAGGGATTGCCTGCGATGAGGTGCTTAACTTCTTGCAGAACCGGCCCAATGTACAGGGTGCAGTGATTTCCGTAGGCGGCAGTATCCTGACTTATGGGCAGAAGCCGGACGGAAAGCCATGGAAGGTAGGCATTATAGACCCTTTTGAGCCCTCTTCTTATCTGGGATACCTTACATTAGAAGGCCAGTGGTGTGTATCTACCTCCGGGGATTATGAACGCTACGTGGAAGTGGATGGTGTGCGCTATCACCACATAATAAATCCGGCAACCGGTTATCCGGCCGATGCAGGGCTTCGCAGCGTGACCATTTTGAGTAAGGATGGCTGCCTGTCAGATGCTTTGTCCACTGCCTGTTTTGTCCTCGGGAAAGAAGAGGCGCTTAAGCTTCTGGAAAAATATGATGTATATGCGGTGATGGTGGAAGAGGACGGCAGTATTGTCTGCAGCCCGGGGGCGGAGCAATATTTCAGCGAGTGACGAAGTATTTGACACCCATAATAAAAATGTGTATAATTTAAGGGAAACGAGAGTATAATAATCGTGAGTATATATGGAGGAGTAATATGTTTGTCGGAAGAGATAAAGAACTTGCTTCATTAGAAAAACTATATCAAAAAGAAAAGTTTCAAATGGTAGTTTTATATGGAAGAAGGCGAATGGGCAAGACAACTTTAATTACTCGCTTTATTGAGGGAAAACCTGCGATTTTTTTTACAGCCCAGGAGGCTAATGATAAGCTGAATCTGGAAGAATTTTCGAAAAAGGTTTATCAGTTTTTCTCTATACCGGAGACCGCCGGAGCTTTTCACAACTGGAATGCGGCATTTGATTTTCTGGCAGATCGTGCAAAGGAAAAACGTTTTATATTGGCATTTGACGAGTTCCCATATGCTGCATATGCCAATCGTGCGCTGGCGTCTATTCTGCAGAATGCCATTGACCACAAATTCAAGGATACAGGACTTTATATTATTTTGTGCGGAAGCCAGATCAGTTTCATGGAGAATGAAGTTCTGGGATATAAGAGTCCATTGTTTGGCAGAAGGACAGCCCAGATAAAACTGGAGGGCCTGGATTACTATGATGCTGCAAGGATGTTGCCCGGATTTTCGCATGTAGAACAGCTTCAGATTTATAGCTGTGTAGGTGGAACACCTCATTATTTGGCACAGATAGATAATGAGGAAACCTTTGAGGAAAATATGGAGCGGCTTTTTTTTGATATCTCAGGGTATCTGTATAATGAGCCGATGATGCTGCTGCAGCAGGAATTGCGTGAGCCGGCCATGTATAATTCTATCATACGTGCAATTGCTTCGGGCGCAAATCGCAATAATGAGATATCTTCCAGAGTAGGGGAAATGAGCAGTACTGTTAATAAATATTTGCGAACTTTAATGGATTTGCATATTGTAACCAAAATATATCCTTTCGGAGAGGATCCTGAGACCAGTAAAAAAGCTATTTATCGACTGGCAGATAATTGCTATTTATTCTGGTATCGTTTTGTATTTCCGGTAAGGCAGGAAATTGAAAGCGGAAACGGAGATATTGTAGCACATCGTATTCTGCAAGGTGAGCAAATGTCAGACTTTTTCGGAAAGCCTGCATTCGAGGAGATATCCTTACAGTTCTTACGCAGGATGAATAGAGCCGGAAAACTTCCTTTTATGGGTACAAGCTTTGGAACCTGGTGGGGAAACGATGCAAGAGAAAAAAAGCAGGCGGATATTGACACTATTATGGCAGACCGGGAAAATAAGACAATACTTGTAGGCGAGTGCAAATGGAGAAATGCATCTCCGGAATTATCAACAATCCAAAAGGTTATGGAGAAGGACTATCTGATGCCGGAATATAAACAATTTTATCACTGCTTTTTTTCTAAGACGGCTTATTCAGAGCAGGCAAAAGCGTTTGAAAGAGAAGAGAATATTTTATTGTATGATGTAGACAGCTTTTTTCAGGAAGGCTTATAATTCTGCAACGGCCTCTTGATGTGTGTGGGCATAAAAATGGAGCTGTACAGAATAGCTGATTACTCAGCTATTCTGTAACAGCTCCTTACTTTTCAGGATGACTCCGGTATTTCTGGGGTGACATCCCATAATACTCCTTAAAAACTCTTGAAAAATAGCCGCTTTCATTAAATCCTACAGCAACAGATATTTCTGTAATATTCAGTTCCGAATATGCCAGCAAAGCTTTGGCATCCTCCATTCTGAGCATGTTCAGATATTCTCTCAGACTCATGCTGTTTTCCTGCTTAAAATGGTGGCTGATATACGACCTGCTGTAGGGAAAATGTGCACAGATATCCTGATAAGTGATATCTTCCGTATGATGAAGGCGCAAATATTGTAAAAGCTGCTGATTAAAGTTGGGCTCGGATTTTGGCGTACTTTTTGCCTTGTGATATGCCAGTTCCAGCATTTGGCAGATAGGATCTATCAGAGTATCTACATATGCTTTGGGAGGCATGTCCGGCTTTAGGGCATGATAATTCTTCTCAAGCAGTTCTTTGGAAAGATCATATTTTTCGGATAATCTTTCAAAGTATTCGGCAGGTTTTTCTGTTTGATATCCACTGACACTGATAAAACCCAAAGTGTTGTGTCCATCCTTTATGGGATAAACATATTCTTTCACGCCTGCGTGGCAGACACCGCAAAAGCTTCCGCATTTACTCCGTTCAAATACCTGCTGCTGTTTACACACGCAATGCTGTCTGGCCTTGTTGCAGGATTTCAGATAAGTACAATAAGGATTGTCATGAATTTTAAAAGAAAGCAAATCTGTAGGTGTGATGACATTATCATCCGGCATCGGATGCAGGCTGATATCCAGTCTGCAATTTCCCTTTAAAAATAAAATATAATTCTGAATCGTCTGTACCCCGTTCATATCGTACCCCGCATTAGGCCTTTTTTTTTTGCGTGCACATTTTTATAAAAATTATACACAAAAATCAAAGATATAATATAAATATGAGTTTATATTTAATATATCACAAATCAGATATGGATGTCTATATCCGAATGGAGGAAAGAAAATGAAATATAAAGAACATTATTTTGATGTATGTGTTGTGGGAGGAGGACTTGCCGGTATGTGTGCCGCCATCTCGGCAGCGCGTCATGGCAGCAAAGTTGCACTTGTTCATGACAGACCGGTATTTGGGGGAAACTGTTCCTCGGAAATCCGTATGTGGCCTTTGGGTGCCCGTGGCAGGAACTGCCGTGAAACCGGTATTTTCGAGGAAATCGTGCTTGAGAATATGCGTGTAAATCCCATGCGGACTTATCCTATATGGGACGCGGTGCTGTACAGTGCAGTGAACGCAGAAGAAAATATCACCACATTTATGAATTGTACCGTGAATGATGCCAAGGTGCAGAACGATCATATCATCAGTGTCAGTGGCTGGCAGTTAACCACATATATCACACATACGTTTTATGCACATACTTTTATTGACTGTTCCGGTGACAGCATTATAGCCCGGCTTTCCGGGGCTGAATTCCGGGTTGGCAGAGAATCCAAAGAAGAGTTCGGAGAGTTGGCGGCACCGGATGCGGCAGATTCCTGCACTATGGGCAATTCCCTTATGATTCAGGTTCGCGAGACTGCCGCAGAGGTTTCTTTCGTTGCACCCAAGTGGATCCGGAAACTGGACGAGAAGGATCTGACAAATCGCTATCATGGTCTGGAGAATTTGCGTGCAAACAATTTCTGGTGGCTTGAACTGGGAGGCGATAAAAATTCACTGGACGACTGTGAAGAGATTGCGAAAGATCTTCTGGCATTGTCTTACGGTACCTGGGATCATATTAAGAACGGAGGAGATCATTCGGCACAAAACTGGGACTTAGACTGGGCAGGCTATCTGAGCGGCAAACGGGAAAGCGCCCGCTGTATCGGTGATCATATACTTACGCAGAATGAAGTGGCAGAAGGGACACAGTTTGATGATATCATTGCATATGGGGGCTGGCCTGTTGACAATCATCCGCCGAAAGGATTTTGGCATGACGGAAAACCTAACAGAAATTATCCCGTTGCATCTCCTTTTGGCATTCCATACCGCTGCCTTTATTCCAGAAATATTGATAATTTATTGTTTGCAGGAAGGAATATCAGTGTGACACATTGTGCGATGGCCGCATCAAGAGTGATGGCCACATGCGCTATTTTAGGTCAGGCAGCAGGCACGGCAGCTGCTTTAACCGTGAAATACCATATCACACCCCGTGAGGTATTGGAACACATCAGGGAATTGCAGGAGATGTTGATGCACGATGACTGCTGGCTGCCGGGGAGGAAGCGAACCATCAGCAGAATCTGTCAGGAGGCGGAGCTGACTGCGGATTGTGACAATGTGGAAAACCTGAGAAACGGCATAGACCGTCCTACGGATGAAGAAGGGGATAATGGATGCTTTATTCCCTTGGGATCGGATTGTACTTATACGCTGAAACAGCCGGAATATGTTCAGAACGTTCGCATCATTTTTGACAGCGATCTGAATCGTGATACGGTTGAGGGAGGAATAGCCTCAGTAAAAGACTGTCCCACCATCTGCAATCGTCCGCTGGATATGAAGCCTTTTGCATTTCAGACCACGATGACGGATACTTTTCAGATTCTGGCGGACGGACAGGTCATCCATGAAATAACAGGCAACAGACAGAGACATGTATCTCTGCCGGTTCATAGAACGGTAAAGGAATTGGTGTTGCGCCCGACGGCTACTTGTGGTAATATCATGTCACATGTTTTTGCATTTGATTTTGAATAGGTGATCAAAAAAGCTTGGTTTCAAGCAATATTTGCCGAAATCAATGTCAACAGGATTGGGAATATTTAACGAAAGGTTAAGGTGACATTATAATGAATATAGTACCCGTTGATTTAGCAGTAGTAGCGAAGCAGCCGGTAATACTATATGATGGAATTGTATATCAACATGAAGAAGAAAATGGATGGAAGACCTTAGACTACGCTGAAGAAATAAAACAGATTTTTTCAGATGAAGAGTATTTATGTGTGTTAGATGTTATTGGAAAGCTTCATTGTGATAAACTTCCTGATCCATATGACTTTGGGATGTCAGGAGCTATTTATGATATAGCAGAGCAGGCATTGTCAATAAATGAAGAGCAGAAGTTTATTACAGCTAATGGTCATGTTTTAAGTGATTTTAAAGCACTCTTATCCGATGGCTCCAAGATTATCTATGAGAATATTGATAAGTTCGAAAATATTGTGATGGAAGAAAAAGTGGCCATGCTTTCCGGAAACTATATTTTAACGGTATCCGGAAATGTTTATTCTTTATCTTTAAATGATGCAACTGTTCCATTTGTGCCGGAATTAGAAGATTCTTTTAAGGCATGGAAGGACATCATTGGCATAGAGGCTTATTTTAGCAGTGTGTATGGTGTAGATAAAGAGGGGAAAGTTTTTGTAATAGATTTTTCTTAATAAGCTCAGCAAAAAAAGCACGGAAGCGTCACACTTCCGTGCTTTTTTTACGCAAAGCATCGCAGATGCTTTTGGTCGCAGCTTGCGGCGCTCTCCGTCGCTTCGCGACTATTTTTGCTCATAATCTGGCGCTTACGTATAGGGTTGTCTGAACTGTTATCTAGATTGGCAAATTGAATAAAAACTCAAGTTTACAATACTTGCCACAAGAAAGAAAATATAGTAAAATATACTAATATCTATTTAACAAAGGAGATTAGTAGGGTGGAGAGAGAAAGATTGGGATCCCGTCTGGGATTCATATTGTTGTCAGCAGGTTGTGCCATTGGAATCGGTAATGTATGGAGATTTCCCTATATAACAGGATTATATGGCGGCGGCATTTTTGTATTATTTTATTTGTTTTTCCTGGTGGTAATGGGAATTCCTGTTATGACGATGGAATTTGCAGTGGGAAGAGCCAGCAGGAAGAGTATCATCAAGAGCTTTACGGAATTGGAAAAGCCCGGTCAGAAATGGCATCTCCATGGCTATCTGGGCATGGCAGGAAATTATCTGTTAATGATGTTCTATACCACCGTAGCAGGCTGGATGCTTTACTATTTTTACCAGATGCTCACCGGAAAGTTTACGGGGAAGAGCACGGATGAAGTGAGCGGCATGTTTGTTGAGATGCTGGATAATCCCGGTGTTATGACCGTGGCTATGGTAATTGTGGTGATTGCGGGAATTCTGATATGTTCCCTGGGACTGCAGAAAGGAGTAGAGCGCATTACGAAATGGATGATGAGCGCGTTGCTTCTGATCATCATTGTTCTGGCTGTCCACAGTATTACTTTGGACGGCGGTTCGGAGGGACTGAAGTTCTATCTGGTACCGGACCTTGAGCGTACACTGGAAGTAGGGCTTTTAGATACTGTTGTAGCAGCTATGAATCAGGCGTTCTTTACTTTGAGCCTTGGCATCGGCGCTATGGCTATTTTCGGAAGTTACATAGATAAGGGACGGACCCTTCTTGGTGAGTCCATCAATATTGCGGTTCTGGATACTTTTGTGGCTGTTGTGTCCGGTTTGATCATTTTCCCGGCATGCTTCTCTTTCGGAATCAGCCCGGATCAGGGACCCAGCCTGATTTTCATTACACTGCCCAATGTATTTAATGCCATGACGGGCGGAAGAGTATGGGGAACACTGTTCTTTATCTTTATGGCTTTTGCGGCATTCTCAACGGTGCTGGCTGTATTTGAAAATATTATTTCCTGTGGTATGGATCTCTTCGGATGGAACAGGAAGAAGTCCTGTGCCGTGAACTTTGTACTGCTGTTGGTGCTGTCCATGCCCTGTGTGCTGGGATATAATGTGTGGAGTGGCTTCGCACCTCTTGGAGAAGGAAGTGCGATTCTGGATCTGGAGGACTTTTTGGTAAGTAACCTGATTCTGCCTTTCGGTTCACTGTGGTATCTGCTTTTCTGCGTGACCAAGAAGGGTTGGGGCTTTGAAAATTATCTGGCAGAGGCCAATGAAGGAAAAAGTGTTAAGATACCGAAATGGATTTACTTCTATGTGAAGTGGATTTTGCCGGTGATTCTGGTGGCGCTGATGCTGCAGGGAATCTGGAGTAAGTTCTTTGGTTAAGGTTCTGCCGGGTACGGAAGCGACAGATGCATTGGTGGCAAACTGCAAGGAGAAGATGATATGGAACAGAACAATTACTTATATGTAGATGAGGAAACCATAGCGCAGGTTAATGAGAAGATGCCTCCGGAAGAGGAATTGCAGGATCTTGCAGATTTTTTTAAGGTATTCGGCGACAGCACCAGACTGAAAATCCTGAACGTACTGCTGTGTTCTGAGATGTGCGTGCTGGATATTGCAGGGATTCTGGGAATGTCCCAGTCTGCTATTTCCCATCAGCTGAGAATCTTAAAGCAGATGGGACTTGTGAAGAATCGCAGGGAGGGCAAGATTATATTTTACTCTCTGGCAGATTCCCATATCGTGACGATTCTCAGTCAGGGACTGGATCATATTGAAGAATAAAGAGATAGGAGCTAAAGAAACATGGATTTGTTACAGTTAAGAGACATATTGGATGATATTGATGCGCAGATTGTAGAACTGTACGAAAAGAGAATGGATGTCTGCAAGCAGGTGGCAGAGTATAAAATTGAAACCGGTAAAAAGGTTTTTGATAAGCAGCGTGAGATGGAGAAGCTGAGCAAAGTAAAATCTCTGACCCACAATGAATTCAACAGCCATGGAATCGAGGAACTGTTTGAGCAGATCATGTCCATGAGCCGTAAGCTTCAGTATCAGCTTCTGGCAGAGCATGGAAGTATCGGAAAGCTTCCGTTTATCGGTGTGGACGAACTGGATAAAGTGAAAGCCAGAGTGGTATTCCAGGGGGCTGAAGGCGCTTATTCCCAGGCTGCCATGATGCAGTATTTCGGAGATCAGATCAACAGCTTTCATGTAAATACCTTCCGTGAAGCTATGAGCGCCATTGATGAAGGCAGCGCAGATTTCGCAGTGCTTCCTATTGAAAATTCAACAGCCGGAATGGTCAGCGAGATTTACGATCTGCTGGTAGAATTTGAAAATTATATCGTAGGTGAGCAGATCATAAAGATCGAACATTGCCTGCTTGGTGTGCCCGGAAGCAAGATTGAGGATATCAAGACAGTTTATTCCCATCCCCAGTCCCTGATGCAGAGCTCCAAGTATCTGCTGAATCATGACTGGCGCCAGATCAGTATGCAGAATAATGCCTTTGCAGCCCGCAAGGTGGCAGAGGAGGGAGATAAAACCCAGGCAGCCATTGCCGGTGAACTGGCAGGTCAGATTTACGGCTTGGAGGTACTGGAAAAAGGAGTGAACCAGGCTGAGAACAATTCCACCAGGTTTATTATTGTGACCAACCAGAAGATTTTCAGAAAAGATGCCGGGAAGATCAGTATCTGCTTTGAAGTACCTCACAGAAGCGGTTCCCTGTATCATATGCTGTCTCATTTTATTTATAATAATCTTAACATGTGTAAGATTGAGAGCCGTCCCATCGAGGACAGAACCTGGGAATATCGCTTCTTCGTGGATTTCGAAGGCAATCTGGCTGACAGTGCCGTGAAAAATGCGCTGAGAGGACTTCGGGATGAAGCCAGAAACATGAAGATTCTGGGGAACTACTAATGGAAAGAAGGAATGGACCAATGAGGGAACAGGAATTAATCGTATACAGAGAATTTGAGGATGGCGACCTGCTGTATGATATGGCATGGCTGATGGACCATTATGATGATGAATATTATAATGTGGAGGACATGGCAGGACTTTTCTATGAGTGTATCCATAAGCTCATTGATCTGGCCGGAAACTATGGATTTTATGGGAACCTGTGGCACTGCTATCTGGCTAATCTGCTAGTGAATAATGAGAACAGTTATTCCTGTGGCTGTGAGATCAGAGGAGCCATTGACGGCACGATCAATGCGGCTGCTCTTCACGATATCGTAATCTTCAAAGAGTTCTATGATTTTGATTTTGCACCTGTGATGGAGACCTTATCTGTGCCGGAATTTTCTCTGGTAGAGGATTATGTCAGCAGCAGACAGGAGAGCAAGGTTTATAATAAGAGGATCTGTAAGCGTATCTGTGAACTGGCAGAGAAGTTCTGTAATGACCATACTGCAGAAGAGATGAAGGATACGCTGACCCAGTTTTATAAGGAATATGGTGTAGGTAAATTCGGTCTGCATAAGTCCTTCCGTATTTCCAGGGATGAGGACGGCGTACATATCGATCCGATTCTCAACATTGCCCATGTGCATCTTGACGACCTGGTAGGATATGAGATTCCCAAGAAGAAGCTGATCGACAATACCCAGGCTTTCGTAGAGGGCAAGAAAGCCAACAACTGCTTGCTTTTCGGTGATGCAGGTACCGGTAAGTCTTCCAGTATCAAGGCTATTGCCAACGAATACTATGATAAGGGGCTGCGTATTATCGAGGTATATAAGCACCAGTTCCAGGATCTGAATGATGTGATCAGTCAGATTAAAAATCGTAACTATAAGTTCATTATCTACATGGACGATCTGAGCTTTGAAGAATTTGAAATTGAATATAAATATCTGAAAGCAGTTATCGAAGGCGGTCTGGAGAGAAAGCCGGAGAATGTGCTGATCTATGCGACTTCCAACCGTCGTCATCTCATCCGCGAGAATTACAGCGACAAGGAAGAAATCAGAGAAGATATGCATACCAGTGATACCGTTCAGGAGAAGCTGTCACTGGTGGCAAGATTCGGTGTGACGATTTACTTCGGTTCACCGGACAAGAAACAGTTCCAAAATATCGTTAAAGTTCTGGCAGAGAGATACGGTGTAACTATGCCGGAGGAGGAACTGCTTCTGGAAGCCAATAAATGGGAACTGGCTCATGGAGGACTTTCTGGACGTACGGCCCAGCAGTTCATTGACTATTTATTGGGACAATAGGTTGACCTAAAGGTAGACATACAAAAGGGGTGTACATGCGGGTATGAAAACATTTGCAGCAATTGATGTGGGAAGCTTTGAACTTACCATGAAGATCTTTGAATTTTCCGGCAAAAATAAAATGCGTGAGATAGACCGTATCGGTCAGCATCTGGCGCTGGGGACGGACACGTATTCCGAAGCCAAGATCAGTCCGGAGAAAATGGACGAATTATGCAGGACACTTCGTGAATTCTCACAGATCATGAAATCCTATAAAATAGACGCTTATAAAGCATATGGTACCAGCGCCATTCGGGAGACGGAGAATACTACGATCATACTGGACCAGATCGCACAGAGGACAGGACTTAAGGTGGAAGTACTGAGCAATTCAGAGCAGCGTTTCCTGGATTACAAATCCATTGCTTCCAAAGGGGAAGCGTTCCGCAAGATTATTGAAGAAAAGACAGCGATTGTAGATATCGGAGGCGGAAGCATTCAGATTTCCCTGTTTGAGAACGATACTTTAATTGCAACGCAGAATATGCGTCTTGGTGTACTTCGTGTACAGGAGCGTATCAATCATCTGAATGCCAGACCTTCCCAGATGGAAAGCCTGGTGGATGAAATGGCTTCTGCACAGCTGGCAACCTTTAAGAAAATGTATTTAAAGGACCACACTATTAAAAATATCATTATTGTGGATGATTATCTGTCTCCCTGGGCCGTAAGGAAAGCAGGGAAAGACGGCGGCAAGGCTATAGCGGATATTGGTCAGTATGAGGAACTTTTGGGACTTCTGCGCACCAATTCCCAGATGCAGGCGGCAGCACTCCTGGATATTCCGGAAGAGAAAGTTCCTCTTGTATATATCAGTGCCATTATTTTACGAAGAATCGCACTTTTGCTGGGCGCAGAGAAAATGTGGGCACCCGGCGTGACGCTCTGTGACGGTATCGCTTATGAGTATGCGGAAAAGAATAAAATGTTAACCGGAGAGCATGATTTTGAAAAAGATATCATTGCCTGTGCCATGAATATCAGTAAGCGGTATATGGGCAGCAGAAAGCGGGCAGAGACGCTGGAGAAGATTGCTTTGACAATCTTTGACAGTATGAAGAAAATACATGGACTGGGTAAGAGAGAAAGGCTGTATCTGAGGCTTTCAGCTCTTTTGCATGACTGTGGAAAATATATTACCATGGTGAATCTTGGAGAGGCTTCCTATAACATTATCATGGCAACGGAAATTATCGGTCTGTCCCACAGGGAAAGAGAAATTGTGGCCAATATCGTAAGATTCAATCACAGTCCGTTCCTTTATTACGGACAGTTGGGCAGTGATACCATAAATATTGACAGAGATGCCTATCTGATCATTGCCAAACTGACGGCTATTCTGCGTGTAGCCAACAGCCTGGACCGCAGCCACAAGCAGAAGTTAAAAGGAGTAAAGGCACAGCTGAGGGAGAATCAGCTGGTGATGACCGTAGATTCCCAGGAAGATATTACGCTGGAAAAAGGATTCTTTGAGGCAAGAGCAGGATTTTTCCAGGAAGTATTCAGTATTCAGCCTGTGCTTAAGCAGAAGAAGCAGTTCTAAGGAGGGGAAGCAATGAGCGAAAAAGAAAGAGATTTCCGGGATCCCGGATTATATACCAATAGAGAGCTAAGCTGGGTCCTGTTTGATAACAGGGTCTTAAGCGAGGCGAGAGATAGGAATATTCCTTTATTTGAACGTTTGAAGTTTTTAAGTATTACCGCCTCCAATCTGGATGAATTTTTCATGATCAGGGTGGCATCTTTAAAAGATATGGTGCATGCAGGCTATCAGAAAAAAGATATTGCGGGCATGACGGCATCTCAGCAGCTGGAGGCTCTGAATGTAGCCATCCACAAGCTGGTGGATCTGCAGTACTCTACATATAACCGTTCCCTGCTACCTCTTTTGGAGCAGAATGGCCTGCATGTCATCTGCAGTCATGAGAGCCTGACCCCTGAGGAGGCTGCTTTCATAGACCGTTATTTTGAGGAAAATGTATATCCGGTACTGACACCTATGGCAGTAGATTCTTCCAGACCATTTCCCCTGATCCGTAACAAATCCCTGAATATCGGGGCTTTGGTGAGAAAGAAAGGGACTAAGGAAGAACTGGAATTTGCTACCGTTCAGGTTCCAAGCGTATTGTCCAGAATCGTAGAGCTTCCTGCAGCAGGCGGAATGAGAAAAGTGATTCTGCTGGAAGAGATCATAGAAAGGAACATGGATAAGCTGTTCCTGAATTATGATATTGTCTGCGCCCATCCTTTCCGCATCATGAGAAATGCAGATCTGACCATAGATGAGGATGAGGCTGCCGATCTTTTGAAAGAAATTGAGAAGCAGTTGAAGAAACGTCAGTGGGGAGAAGCCATCCGTCTGGAAGTGGAGGATGGAATGGATGCCCGTCTTCTGCGCTTTATCCGGAAAGAACTGCATATGGAAGAAGAGAATATCTACTCAATCGATGGTCCGCTGGATCTGACGTTTTTGATGAAGATGTATGGCCTGGAGGGATTCGCCCATTTAAAGACACCGAAATACGAGCCAAGGCAGGTGCCGGAGCTGCCTGCAGGCTGCGATATATTTGAACAGATTCGAAAAGGAGATATCCTGCTCCACCATCCGTACCAGTCCTTTACACCGGTAGTGGATTTTATCCGTCAGGCTTCCAGGGATCCTCAGGTCCTTGCGATTAAGCAGACACTTTATCGTGTCAGCGGCAATTCACCTATCATTGCAGCGTTGGCACAGGCTGCAGAGAATGGTAAGCAGGTGTCTGTTCTGGTAGAATTGAAGGCCCGTTTTGATGAGGAAAATAACATTGTATGGGCACGTATGCTGGAGAAAGCAGGCTGCCATGTAATTTACGGTCTGGTAGGTCTTAAGACTCACAGCAAAATTACCCTTGTGGTGCGCCGTGAGGAGGACGGTATCCGCAGATATGTGCATCTGGGAACCGGTAACTATAATGATGCCACGGCTAAGATGTATACGGATATGGGTATGTTAACATGTTCTGAGAGCATCGGAGAGGATGCTACGGCAGTCTTTAACATGCTGTCCGGTTATTCAGAACCTCTTATGTGGAATAAGCTGGCACTGGCTCCTCTGTGGCTGAAAAATAAGTTCCTGTACCTGATCGGCAGGGAGAAAAAGTATGCGCTGGAGGGAAAACCCGCCAGAATCATCGCCAAGATGAATTCCCTGTGTGACCCTGATATTATTGCTGCATTGTATGAAGCAAGTGCGGCCGGTGTCAAGATAGATTTGATCGTCAGAGGTATCTGCTGTCTGAGAGTGGGAATCCCGGGTGTCAGTGAAAATATCACCGTGCGTTCCATCGTAGGTAATTTCCTGGAGCACAGCCGTATCTTTTATTTTGAAAACGGTGAGCACTATGAAATTTATTGCGGCAGTGCCGACTGGATGCCCAGGAATCTGGAGCGTCGTGTAGAAATCCTTTTCCCTGTAGAAAAGCAGGAACTGAAGGAGGAGTTACTTCATATTCTCCAGAATCAGCTCAGGGATACGGTAAAGGCACATATTCTTAAGCCGGATGGTAATTATGAGAAGGTAGATAAACGAGGAAAAGAAATCTTCAATTCTCAGGAGGCTTTCTGTGTAGAAGCTGCCGAGAAGATCGAAGCAGTTTCTGAGCCTGCCGTGGCTGAAAGAAGGGTGTTTATACCGGAGATGCACCACGAATAGTATCATCGTTTCAGGAGATTAGAATATGAAAATAATACTTGCATCTGCGTCACCAAGGCGCAGAGAGCTTCTCCATCAGATTGGCTGGGAGTTTGAGGTGTGTGTCAGCCAGGTGGAGGAGAAGATAACGAAGACGATTCCCTGGGAAGTGGTGGAGGAGTTGTCCGCTCAGAAGGCAGAGGATGTGTTTGAACGGATGCAGGAGTCTGCGTCCGGCGCGAAAGAGCCGCTTCTTGTTATAGGTGCAGACACTATCGTTGCCTGTGACGGCAGGATACTGGGGAAACCGTCAGACAGAGAAGATGCAGCTGCCATGCTGAAACTGCTGCAGGGACGTTCCCATCATGTTTACACAGGGGTGACTGTTTGCCTGCGCAAGGCAGATGGAAAGATTGTAAGAAGTACCTTCCATGAGGCCACAGAAGTTACCTTTTATCCCATGACAGAAGAGGAGATTAAATGGTATGTGGACTCGAAAGAGCCAATGGACAAGGCCGGAGGCTATGGTATTCAGGGTCTCTGTGCCCGCTTCATCAGCGGCATTACCGGAGATTACAACAATGTGGTAGGTCTGCCGGTTGGCAGGCTGTATCAGGAGGTAGGAAAATTAGGAGGCAATCATGAAGAGAGCAGTCATATTTGACCTTGACGGAACCTTGTCAGATTCTCTGGCAAGCATAAAATATTGTGCAGACCTGGCAGTAGAGCCCTTGGGAATGGGTCCCTTTACCCCACAGCAGTATAAATACTTTGTAGGAGACGGTGCTGCCAATCTGATCAAGCGCTGTCTGGCTGCCGGCGGAGATCATAAGCTGACTCATTTTGATGAGGCTTTTGCCAGATATCGGGAGATATTCAAAGATAATTGTATGTATGAGGTTAAGCCCTATGATGGCATTAGAGAGCTTCTGGTAGAATTAAAGAACAGAGGACTGAAGATTGCAGTGCTTTCCAACAAGCCTCATGCAGAGACCATCAATGTCATTGAGACATTGTTTGGAAAGGGCTATTTTGATATCATCCAGGGGCAGAAACCGGATGTCCCCATCAAACCCAGTCCCGAAGGCGTATTTTGCATTCTGGAGCAGCTTCAGATGACAGCAGATGAAATTCTGTATCTGGGAGATACCTGCACGGATATGCAGACAGGTAAGAGCGCAGGAGCCTTCACTGTAGGCGCATTATGGGGATTCCGTGACAGACAGGAGCTGGAAGAGAATCATGCAGATGCAATCATAGCCCATCCGCTGGAACTGCTGCAATATGTGGGAGACTGATGACGATAGAAACGTGAAATCATTGGTAATATTGCCGAATATGGTAAAGTTTTTCTATCCCACAAGTTATGGGCAATTTGCACAAAATTTGTAAATCATGGAAAAAAGTGCATTACTCTATTGACGCGCGAGCCTATTCTGACTATTATGGTTACAGAATACGAAGTTCGTTCAGGAATAAGATTCCTGTCGAACGGTGAAAAAGGAGGGTAGATGTATGCATGAATTTGATGATGCAGTACTGGAGTGCTTTTTAGAGAACCAGTTACAGCTTTTCCCTGAACGTGTGGCTGAGAACCCGGAAGCTGCTGAGAGTTTCCTGGAAGAATGCATGGCAGTAGTTGTCGATTCTGTGGATGAAGTCGTTGAGTTCTTCGAAGAAGAGGGTCTTGACATCGAAGATCCCGATGAGATTCTTGACGCTGCTGAAGTGTTCGATGTTGGCGATGGCAGATATCTGATTGTAGAAGGTTAATAGAGAAATAGGCTGCGGCTTCGATGGAGGCTGCGGCTTTTTTAATTTTGCAAAACGGGCAGATGCACTGATATTGTAACAGTGCATCTGCCCCATTTCTGCTATTTACAGATTAAATGTTTTTCAATGATTTCAACCAGCCCGTCCTGATTATTATTTTTCTCGGTGACAATATCAGCGACTTCTTTGACTGCAGGCGCCGCATTGGCCATAGCAATTCCGGTACCGGCTGCCTTCAGCATGGAGATATCATTTTCCGCATCCCCGGCTGCAAAGGTGTGGCTGTGGGGCACATGAAGATATTCTTCCACATAAAGGAGAGCAGGGCCCTTGCCAGCGGCTGCAGGCAGGATTTCCAGGTATTGATCATTGGAGAAGATAATCTGTACCCTTCCCCCTAAATGCGGTGTGATATGGTCACGAAAACGTTCCAGCACGGAGCGGTCGGTAAGATGAATGCATTGCAGCTTAAAAGAGCCTTGTTCCAGACTGTCTGCAATATTTTCTACGCACTTTAAAGGAAGATGAATCCGTCTGGTGTAGAAGCGCAGTTCATCATTCAATTCATGACAGACAATTTCCGTATCTGTGTAGGCATGGATGTGCAGATGCTGTTTTTCGGCTTCTCCGATGATATAACGAATATCATCCATATCCAGACGATATACCAGGATATTGGAGGCGGTATCACAGTCGTAAACCAGAGCGCCATTGTTGGAGATGATCAGCATGTTGGGATAATCGATGCCCTGCAGCTTTCGTACCTCCAGAATACTGGGAAGTGGCCTGCCGGAGCTTAAGATCACGTGATGTCCCAGAGCAGTCATCTGATCCAGAGCTGCCTTGGTGCGCGGCGTAATTTCACTTTTATCATTCAAAAGGGTGCCATCCATATCGGTGAACAACAGATTACATCGTGTTTTCTTTAAATCTGTCAGAACATCCTCCGGAACTACCAGTTTGCCATATCCTATACCAAGATCCAGTCCCGGCTTATTCGAACCGTGAAAATCAGACCCGCCGCTTATCAGTAGATGATACTTGTCCGCTAACTTACGGATCTGGCGTTCTTCAGCAGAATTATAGGTAGAGTAAATGGCTTCTATTCCAATCAGCCCGGCTTCCTTACATTCCTTTACCAGCGTATCCAGATTGGCATCACTCAGATGATACAGAATCGGATGTGCCAAAACAGGAATACCTCCGGCTTCCAGAATCAACTGAATGACATCGGGCGGTGTTACCTTTTCTCTGGGTACAAAGCAGGGCGCATAATCCCCGATATACCGGTCAAAAGCCTCCTGCATACTTTTCGTATACCCATGATTTAACAGATAACGGACATAATGTGCCCTGGTAATGACACAATCAGGAAACTCCTCAAGCAGCAGCTCATAAGTAATATGGATTCCGGCTTCCTGCAGCTTCCCGCACATCTTTTGATTTCTGGCAACCCTGCCGTCTGCAAATTCTGCTACCTTCTGAACAAATCTCTCATTGTGATAGTCAATATACAACCCTACAATATGAACGTCTTTCCCGTGATACTCCGTAGAAAACTCAATCCCCGGAATCACCTCCGGCACCTTAACACCTTTCGCTTCAAGCTCCTTCGCATACTCAAGAATCTCATCCAGACCATCCACCGTATCATGATCCGTCAAAGCAAACGCCGCTAATCCCTTTTCAATTGCATAATCTACCAATTCCCTAACCGAATATGTCCCGTCCGAACAATTCGAATGCACATGCAAATCCACCATCTTCACCCAATCCGTCTCCCCTTATAGCGTCCCATGCCAGCACCTCTAAAACTGATTAATCCTCATCATCAGTCTTATTGGCAGTAAACACAGTCCGTTTTCTGGCCATCTCATCACTGGCCAGATATTCATCATAAGTAGTAATTTTATCAATCATAGTACCATTCGGCAGAATCTCCATAATACGGTTAGCTGTAGTCTGTACAAACTGATGGTCATGGCAGGAGAACAGCGCCACGCCGGGGAACTTGATCAGACCATTGTTCAGAGCCGTAATGGATTCCATATCCAGATGGTTGGTAGGCTCATCAAAGATTAAGCAGTTAGCACCGCTGATCATCATCTTGGACAGCAGGCAGCGAACCTTCTCACCACCGGACAGAACCTTTACCTTCTTTACACCATCTTCACCGGCAAAGAGCATACGTCCCAGGAAACCACGTACATAGGTTACATCCTTAACAGGAGAGTAGCCTGTCAGCCAGTCTACGATGGTCAGGTCATTGTCGAATTCCTCGGTATTATCCTTGGGGAAATATGCCTGAGAAGTGGTAACGCCCCATTTATAAGATCCTTCATCCGGCTCCATTTCGCCTGCCAGAATCTGGAACAGTGTTGTCTTCGCAATTTCATTGCTTCCTACAAAAGCAACCTTATCCTCATGGTTTAAGATGAAGCTGATATCATCCAGAACCTTTTCTCCATTAATGGTCTTGGACAAATGCTCTACACAAAGTACTTCATTACCGATCTCACGGTCGGGACGGAAATCGATATAAGGATATTTTCTGCTGGAGGGCTTGATCTCATCCAGCTCGATTTTCTCCAGGGCACGCTTTCTGGAAGTAGCCTGCTTGGATTTGGAAGCGTTGGCGGAGAAACGGGAGATGAACTCCTGCAGCTCTTTAATCTTTTCTTCTTTCTTCTTATTAGCTTCTTTCATCTGCTTAATGAGCAGCTGGCTGGACTCATACCAGAAGTCGTAGTTACCGGCATACAGCTGAATCTTGCCATAGTCGATATCGGCAGTATGTGTGCAGACCTTATTCAGGAAATAACGGTCATGAGAGACAACGATAACGGTATTTTCAAAGTTGATCAAAAATTCTTCCAACCATGCAATAGCATCCAGATCAAGATGGTTGGTAGGCTCGTCCAGAAGCAGGATATCGGGATTACCGAACAGCGCTTTGGCAAGCAGAACCTTAACCTTTACATTACCGTCCAGGTCCTTCATCAGAGAATAGTGATAGTCGGTATCGATACCCAGACCGTTTAACAGCATAGCTGCGTTGGACTCGGCTTCCCAACCGTCCATCTCAGCAAACTCTGCTTCCAGTTCGCTGGCGCGGATACCGTCTTCATCGGTGAAATCTTCTTTGGCATAGATGGCATCCTTTTCTTTCATGATTTCATACAGACGCTCGTTACCCATGATAACGGTGTCCATGACAGGATAATCATCATATTTGAAGTGGTCCTGCTCCAGAACGGACAGACGCTGACCGGGAGTGATGACTACATCGCCCTTGGTGGTCTCCAGCTTACCGGAGAGAATCTTTAAAAATGTGGACTTACCGGCACCGTTGGCACCGATCAGACCGTAGCAGTTACCTTCTGTGAACTTGATATTTACGTCTTCGAACAAAGCTTTCTTACCGATTCGTAAGGTGACATTATTTGCACTGATCATTGTTACATAAACCTTTCTTTCAATCTTTTTATGGACGGCCTTTCAGGAAAAAGAAACCGCATTGACTGTTACTTTGGACAAAAAAAGCCCACTATTTTTTAGTGTAAGGGAAAAAAACGAATTTGGCAAGAGGTTTATTGCGAAAAATGGGATGAATATTTTAAAAAGTTTGATATGGAAAGTCGTGTGCAGGAGTTTGAAGTCTCAAGTGCAACAGTGGAGCTGGCTGCAGAAGCATTACACTGCGAACCATATTTCCTTGCGCTTTTCCCTTCCGTTTGTTACAATGAAATCAGCATTCTGATTCAATTTACAGAAAGGAAAAGTACATATGCAAAGCAAACTTAATTACAAACGCACCTTTTTCATCGGACTGGCTTTCTTAAGTATCAGCGCGTTCTGGCAGATGTATGACAACATCATACCGTTGATCCTTCAGAACACCTTTGGACTGGGTGAGACCGTGACCGGAACGGTCATGGCGATGGACAACGTTCTGGCAATTGTGTTACTTCCTCTGTTCGGTTCCTTGTCGGACAAGGTGGAGACTCCTCTGGGCAAGCGTACGCCATTCATTCTCTGCGGTACGGTATTGGCAGTGATTTTCATGACGATGCTGCCTATAGCGGACAGGGCGGGCAATCTGGTATGGTTCGTGATCGCACTGTTTGCCACACTAATTTCCATGGGACTGTACAGATCTCCGGCCGTAGCGCTTATGCCGGATCTGACGCCCAATAAGCTGCGCAGCAAGGCCAATGCGGTGATCAATCTGATGGGTGCAGTAGGCGGTGTGTACACACTGATCATGATCATGGTGCTGGTAGGAGATGGTGATACGCCTGACTACAGACCGCTGTTTTTCAGTGTGGCGGCGTTAATGGTTGTGGCAGTAGGAGTCCTGCTGCTTACCATTCATGAGAATTCTCTGAAAAAGAAGCTTGCAGCAGAGCTGAAAGCCGATGATGAAAATGATGATGTTCAGAAGAGTGAAGCAACATCCGCTGAACAGACAAAGACCGTGCTGCCGAAAGAGGTAAAGCGCAGTATGTATTTCATGCTGGCTTCGATTTTCTTCTGGTTCACTGCTTACAATGCAGTGACCACAGCTTTTTCCCGTTATACGAAAGTGGTATGGAAGATGGAAGGCGGCGGTTTTGCCAACTGTCTGATGGTAGCCACAATCGCTGCAATCCTCAGCTATATTCCTATCGGTAATATCGCAAGCAAGATCGGACGTAAGAAGACGATTATGGGTGGTGTTCTTTTGATGGCAGCCTGCTATGCTGCGGCTGTTTTTGCAGGTACATATCATCCCATTATCAATGTGGCATTTGCACTGATCGGTGTAGCTTGGGCGGCTATCAATGTGAATTCTTATCCTATGATAGTAGCCATGAGCCAGGGCTGCGATATCGGCAAGTTTACGGGAACTTATTATACATTTTCCATGGCAGCACAGATTTTTACACCGATCCTGTCGGGTTTCCTTCTGGAAAATGTATCTTACAGGACCTTGTTCCCATATGCGCTGATTTTCTCTCTGCTGGCATTCCTTACCATGACGCAGGTAAAGCATGGTGATGTTAAGCCTCAGAAAAAAGCAAGTATGCTGGAGAATTTTGACGTGGATGACTGATGAGCAGCTACCGGATGAATTAAGCAGTAAAGGACTTGATAGTAATGAAGACATTAGTGATAGTATTGATATGCTGTGCAGCAGTGGCAGTGCTGTATCTTTTGATGATCATGCCAAGAATGATACATAAGGCGGATGATACGCCATTTCGGAAAGTATTGTATGCCCACAGAGGGCTTCACGACAATGAATCCCAGGCCCCCGAAAATTCCATGGCCGCCTTTAAGAAAGCAGTGGAGGACGGATATGGTATTGAACTGGATGTACAGCTGACGAAAGACAAGATACCTGTGGTGTTCCATGATTATACCTTGAAAAGGGTCTGCGGAGCAGAAGGTAAGGTCTGTGATTATACCTTCGAAGAACTGCAGAAGTTCAGACTTTGCAGTTCAGATGAGAAAATCCCCACGTTCGAGGACGTGCTTGCATTGGTTGACGGCAAGGTGCCGCTGATTATTGAATATAAAATAGAACTGGCGGATCTCTCCGTTTGTACATTGGCAGACCAAATGCTTCGGTCATATAAGGGCCTTTACTGTATCGAATCCTTTAATCCGCTGGCCTTAGTCTGGTATCGCCGCAATCACCCTCAAATCATGCGCGGACAGCTGTCAGATGCTTTCTGGACAAGGAGAGAGCTGAAGGGTGCACTGTATTTGATATTGGAAAACCTGCTTCTGAATTTTCTTGCAAAACCGGACTTTGTGGCATATAACCATAAGGAAGCGAAAAAGCTTTCCAGAAGACTGTGCCACAGCTTATACCGTAATACGGCGGTGGCATGGACCATCAGAAGTGAAGAAGATTTGAGCGCAGCCAGAAAGAATTTTGATATGTTTATCTTTGACAGCTTCGTTCCAAAAGGCGGAAGCCGGGCGTAGAACGGGTTGTATATGTGTAATGTAACTGCTTTCATGAAAAAGTACAACACAAAACGGAGAAAATAGCAAAGCATTTTTGGTGAAATTCAACGAAAATTCAAAGCGTGATAAAAAATTATCAAATTCCGCTTGATATTCTTTTCGTCAGTTGTTACAATAGGACCATGGATGCAGTGCAGTCTTTCCGCCCAAGCGGGGAGATGGCATTCTTTTGTGTGGGTGGATTTGAAGTACATATTTTGTATTTTGGGTCAGGGTTAATCAACACATAACATTTTGTCATTAAAATTTATAAGGAGACAAAAAGCATGAGAAAATGGGTTTACAAATTTAAAGAAGGAAACGCAGACATGAGAAATCTGCTGGGTGGTAAAGGTGCCAACCTTGCAGAGATGACCAATCTGGGTCTTCCTATTCCTCAGGGTTTCACTGTAACCACTGAAGCTTGTACCGATTATTACAATAACGGCAAGCAGATTTCTGAAGAAATCCAGCAGCAGATTTTCGATAACCTGGCTGATCTGGAAGCACTGATGGGCAAGAAGTTCGGTGATACCGAAGATCCCCTGCTTGTATCTGTTCGTTCCGGTGCAAGAGCATCTATGCCTGGTATGATGGATACCATTCTGAACCTGGGTCTGAACGATGTTGCAGTAGAAGGCTTCGCTAAGAAGACCGGCAATCCCAGATTTGCATATGATTCCTATCGTCGTTTCATTCAGATGTATTCTGACGTAGTTATGGAAGTTCCTAAGTCCTTTTTTGAGAAGATTATCGATGAGATGAAAGAAGAGAAGGGCGTTCATTACGATACCGAACTGACCGCTGAAGATCTGAAGGTTCTGGCTGAGAAGTTCAAAGCTGTTTATAAAGAAGCTATGAACGGCGAAGAGTTCCCTCAGGATCCCAGAGAGCAGTTAATGGGTGCTGTTAAGGCAGTATTCCGTTCTTGGGACAACCCTCGTGCTATCGTTTACAGACGTATGAACGATATCCCTGGCGACTGGGGTACCGCTGTAAACGTACAGTGCATGGTATTCGGTAACAAGGGTGAGACATCCGGAACAGGTGTTGCATTTACACGTAACCCTTCCACCGGTGAAAAGGGTATCTACGGTGAGTACCTGATCAATGCTCAGGGTGAAGACGTAGTTGCAGGTGTTCGTACACCTCAGCCTATCACTCAGCTGGAGAAAGACCTTCCTGATTGCTACAAGCAGTTCATGGAACTGGCTAATAAGCTTGAAAATCACTATCGTGATATGCAGGATATGGAGTTCACTATCGAAGAAGGTAAGTTATACTTCCTGCAGACCAGAAATGGTAAGAGAACCGCTCCTGCAGCTATCAATATTGCATGTGACCTGGTAGACGAAGGCATGATCACTCCTGAAGAAGCTGTATGCCGTATCGAAGCTAAGTCTCTGGATCAGTTACTGCATCCTACATTTGATACCGCAGCTCTGAAGGCTGGCGAAGTTATCGGTTCTGCTCTTCCTGCATCTCCTGGTGCTGCAGCTGGTAAAGTTTACTTCACCGCTGAAGAAGCTAAGGCAGCTGGTAAGGGTGGCCGTGGAGAAAGAGTTATCCTGGTTCGTCTGGAGACCTCTCCTGAAGATATCGAAGGTATGCATGCATCTGAAGGTATCCTGACTGTTCGTGGTGGTATGACCTCTCACGCAGCAGTAGTTGCTCGTGGTATGGGTACTTGCTGTGTATCCGGTTGCGGCGACATCAAGATCGACGAAGAAGCTAAGGTATTCTCCCTTGGCGGATATGAGTTCCATGAAGGAGATTACATCTCTCTGGATGGTACTACCGGTAAGATCTACAAGGGCGACATCAAGACTGTTGAAGCTTCTGTAGGCGGTAACTTCGGACGTATCATGGCTTGGGCTGACCAGTTCAGAACTCTGAAGGTTCGTACCAATGCAGATACTCCTGCAGATACAATTAATGCAGTTAAGCTGGGTGCTGAAGGTATCGGGCTGTGCCGTACCGAGCATATGTTCTTCGGTGAGGACAGAATTCCTAAGTTCAGAAGAATGATCCTTTCTGATACTGTAGAAGCTAGAGAAGAAGCTCTGAAAGCAATCGGTGAGTTCCAGAAGGCAGACTTCAAGGCTATGTATGAAGCTCTTGAGGGCAGACCTATGACCGTTCGTTACCTGGATCCGCCTCTTCACGAGTTCGTTCCTACTGAAGAAGAGGACATCAAGGCTCTGGCTGAAGATATGGGCTTAACCGTAGCTGATGTTAAGGCTAAATGTGATGCTCTTCATGAGTTCAACCCTATGATGGGTCACAGAGGATGCCGTCTGGCTGTTACTTATCCTGAAATCGCTAAGATGCAGACAAGAGCCGTTATGGAAGCTGCTATCGAAGTGAAGGAAGAGAAGGGCTATGACATCGTTCCTGAGATCATGATCCCTCTGGTAGGCGAGAAGAAAGAGCTGAAGTATGTTAAGGATGTTGTTGTAGAAGTTGCTGAAGCTGTTAAGGCTGAGAAGAATTCCGATATCGAGTACCACATCGGTACCATGATCGAGATTCCTCGTGCTGCTCTGACCGCAGATGCTATCGCAGAAGAAGCTGAGTTCTTCTCCTTCGGTACCAACGACCTGACCCAGATGACCTTCGGTTTCTCTCGTGATGATGCTGGTAAGTTCCTTGATTCTTACTATCAGGCTAAGATTTACGAGTCCGATCCTTTTGCAAGACTGGATCAGACCGGTGTTGGCCAGCTGGTACAGATGGCTGCAGAGAAAGGCCGCAAGACCCGTCCTAACATCAAGTTAGGTATCTGTGGTGAGCACGGCGGAGATCCTTCTTCCGTTGAGTTCTGCCATAAGGTAGGCCTTAACTATGTTTCCTGCTCACCTTTCCGTGTGCCTATCGCACGTCTGGCAGCAGCTCAGGCAGCTCTGAACAATAAATAAGATTCAATAGAAATCTATTTATCTACCCCACATTTTGTGGGGTAGATATTTTTTAAAGTCTGTTGGCATGCCATTAAATGCCAGTCCTATTTACCCATGAAGAGTCTTATGATTATCCATGGTAAGAAAAATCCCAAACAATTTAGTAAAAACCCATGGAATTCAACCGGAGTTCTACCCATAGAAGATATACCCCGGCTTATGGTAAGAGAAGATCTGAAGAATTCTTCGGAAGTTCTACCCATAGAGGATATACTCCGGCTTATGGTAAGAGAAAATCGAAAGAATTCCTCGGAAGTTCTACCCATAGAGGATATATGAACGATTATGGTTAGAAGAAATTCGGCAACATAAAAGAATATTAGTTAAAAAGTCTGCCCATGCATGCAGTTTTATATATGTATGGTAAGAAACATGTAAAAAAAGTCAGTAGAAAGTCTACCCACAATGAATTCTTATCACTTTCGTGGGTAGAAGAAGGAGGAGTGCAATACGAGCATCATAATAAAAGAAGCTAAAAATGAAATAAGTAAGTTGGAAAAAATGATAAAGACAGTTGATAAGTTCCAACGACATGCACCTGAAGGTTGCCTGAAATATCAAAATAAAGGCGGGAATACATATTTTTTTCAACAATATATGAATGAAGATACTAAACAGTGGGATCGAAAATATATCAAGAAGAAAGATCTCTCTCTGGCAAGGAACCTTGCACAGAAGCATTATTATATGACCATTCGTCCGGTATTGGAAGAAAATTTAGAAAAATTAAAGAAATTTGTAAAAGAGTATCAGCCGGAAAAGATAGATGAAATATATGATGGATTAAGTGGCGAACGAAAAAAACTTGTCACACCATTACAAGATGGCAGGGAAGAACGAATTCGAAAATGGCTTGAAGAAACTTATGAGAAAAATAGTTCATATTCAGAGAATCTAAGGTTTGAAACGGAGCAAGGAGATTTGGTCAGTTCTAAATCTGAAGTCATTATTGCAAATATTTTATACAAGCATCGAAATGATATACTATATAAGTACGAACGTCCTTTAAATGTACTGATTGACAGGGAAATAAGAACAATTTACCCGGACTTTACCATTTTAAATATTCATACAGGCAGACTTATATATTGGGAGCATGCCGGACGTATGGACGATGCGCATTATGCCAATGATTTTGTGAAAAAAGCAAATACTTATATTTCAAATAATTTATTCCCGGGAAAGGATGTATTCTTTACGTATGAATCTTTAGCAAGCCCGATAGAGATAAATGTGATAAAAAAGGAGGCTTCTGGCATAATGGTGGAAGCCTAGCACCATAAATTTTAATTTTTATATTGAAAAAACCACTTGGGTTCCTTAATGTATTAACGACCAAGAAAACACAAAAGGAGATTCCACAAGTGGCTTCAGTTAATACATTATTCAAAAATATCCTTAATGTCAAGAATACAGTTGTAGAAAATTGCAATCTTTACTCTGATGAGGATGGTGTTAAGCATATCCGTATCAATGCAAGACCAAATAAGTGGCATCAAAATGATTGCCCCTTCTGTCATAAACCGTGCCCTGCTTATGATAAACATTCCAGCCGTCCAACTGTCTGGAGAGGTCTCGACTGGGGAGGTGTTCTGGTCGAAATTGAATATCAAAACCACCGGATCATCTGTCCTGAACATGGAGTGTATGTTGCAGAAGTTCCATGGGCTTATCCGTGCAGTAGATTTACAAAAGATTTTGACCTTACCGTTGCATGGCTTGCATCATATCTGCCTCGAAGTACCGTCTCATATTTTATGAGAGTCGACTGGGAGACTGTTGGCAGGTGTGTTAACCGTGCGCTTAATGATATTGAGCCGGAACGTTCCAGAAGGCTTAATAACCTCGTAAACATCGGCATTGATGAAACCAGCTACAAGAAGGGGCATAAATATATTACTGTCATCGTCAACCATGATACTAACACTGTTGTATGGGCTTCAGAAGGTCACGGTAAATCGGTTCTTCAAAAGTTCTATCGACAACTTACTAAAGAGCAGTTGGCATCCATTAAGGTAGTGACCGGTGATGGTGCTAAATGGATTACGGAGTGTGTGAACAACTACACTCCTGATTGTGCACGTTGTGTTGATTCCTTTCACGTAGTCGAGTGGGCTATGGCTGCTCTCGATGAAGTTAGGCGTGATGTCTGGCATGATGCCTATGATGAATATAAACAACTCAAGAAAGCCAATCCACGCACTAAGGGAAGACCTAAAGCTGAAGACAAATCGATTGCCATAGTCAATGCTGCAAAAGCCAAAGCAGAAGAAATAAAAGGTTCCGCATATGCTCTTGGAAAAGCTCCGGAGCATCTTACCCAGAAGCAACAGGTACGAATTAACATGATTGCTTCCTCAAACAGGCAGTTGTATCGGGCATATCTGCTCAAAGAGCAACTGCGATTACTTCTAAAAACAACCGATGTTGACATTGCAGAAGAAGAATTAAAGCACTGGCTTTGGAAGGCAAGCCACAGTCGAATACCGGCCTTCAAAGAACTATACCAAAAGATTAAACGCCACAAGGAACATATTTTAAATACAATTCGATATGGCATGAGCAATGCCCGAATCGAAGCAACTAACAATAAGATTAAGTTGATAATCAGGAAGGCATATGGCTTTCGTAATATTCAGAATATGCTTGATATGGTATATCTTGTATGCTCAGATATACGCATTCCACTTCCTAACAGAAAGTTAAATGTCGCTTAATCCGGGAAAACACTGGGGTTGGTGGTGTTTTTAACCCACCATTACCCTAGAAGAGCCCTATTTTTTTTAATTTTTTTGATGTATCCCCTATCATTGAAATCAATTCTGCGTTTGTAGATGGAAGTATTTTTAAAGGAAGCCACCATGGACTTAAAATCGACATCGTGGCATTAAACAATGCTTTTTTTACATTTTTCGATGACGTAAATTTCTTCTCTCCATCTCCAATTTTTGGGGGATCAATATTAATAAAATAGATATCTAATTTGGGAGTTTGCATCTATTTACCACTCCTATATCCTATAGTCTCGTTCTGTATATAAACCTATGTACTTAATGAATAAATCTATTTAAAGCTTACACTCATATTTACTACATGAAGCTCTTGCCGGCATATTTAAGCCATTTTTAATACACTTATTTTTCGTATCTCTATCATATAACCATACTCCAATGGCTGGTGCCTTTGGCGAAATAGCAGTATTCCCCGGATCATTCCAATGTTTACAAAATACACACATTTTGCTTGCCTTTGCATTTCCCTGAACCATAACACTCATTTATTCAAAACACTATAATCTTATTTATAAAATGTCTTATAACAGGACATTACTAAATTGAAAGTATTATATCATATATTTTGTCCTATAACAAGACTTTTTATGGTAATCACATTTATAAAGGAGTAAAAATGCCAAGAATAATTGATGGAGAACGATGCAATATCGTTGGTGAACAAGTTTATTTATATCGTAAAAAGAAGAAATATAGTCAAAAAATCCTATCAGAAAAACTTGAAACAATGGCAATCTACATCTGCCGTGGTTCCATTTCCAGAATTGAAGACGGTTCCAGAACTGTTACTGATATTGAACTCTATGGGCTGGCTCAAGTATTGGAAGTCTCCATTGAAGATCTCTTTCCATCTTCAATAAATTTATCGTCATAATATAAATGCACCTAAATATCTTGAATTTCTTTTTGAATATTTAGGTGCTAATTCTTTTTCCAAACTTATTATTTTCTATTCTATTCATCTATTTTTATTTAAAATAAGACCAAAACAAGACCAAAAATCCCATATTCGTCCTTCTTTTCCACGTAAAAAGGGCTTTCCGATTGCTCGGAAAGCCCCATAAATACTGTATTATTTACAATTATTCAATAATTGTAGCAACACGGCCTGAACCTACAGTACGTCCACCTTCACGGATAGCGAAAGTAAGACCCTGCTCCATAGCGATAGGATGGATCAGTTCGATGGTCATCTCTACGTTATCACCAGGCATGCACATCTCGGTACCTTCAGGAAGGTTGCAGACACCGGTAACGTCGGTTGTTCTGAAGTAGAACTGAGGACGATAGTTGTTGAAGAAAGGAGTATGACGTCCACCTTCATCCTTGGTCAGAACGTAAACCTGAGCGGTAAATTTGGTGTGGCAAGTAACAGTGCCGGGTTTAGCAAGAACCTGTCCTCTTTCGATTTCAGTTCTCTGAACACCACGAAGCAGAGCACCGATGTTATCACCAGCCTGTGCTTCATCCAGCATCTTACGGAACATTTCGATACCGGTTACAACGGTCTTCTTGGTCTCTTCCTTGATACCAACGATTTCAACTTCGTCATTCAGATGAAGAACACCACGCTCTACTCTACCAGTAGCAACGGTACCACGACCGGTAATGGTGAATACATCTTCTACAGGCATCAGGAAAGGCTTATCTGTATCACGCTGAGGATCAGGAATATACTCATCAACAGTGTCCATAAGCTCCATGATCTTGTCGCCCCATTCTCCCATAGGATCGTTAAGAGCCTGTAAAGCAGAACCCTTAATGATAGGACAATCAGTGAACTCATACTCTTCCAGCTGCTCGGTGATTTCCATCTCAACCAGCTCTAACAGTTCTTCGTCGTCAACCATATCACACTTGTTCATGAATACAACGATGTAAGGTACACCTACCTGACGGGACAGAAGGATGTGCTCCTTGGTCTGAGCCATAACACCATCAGTTGCAGCAACAACCAGGATAGCGCCGTCCATCTGAGCTGCACCAGTAATCATGTTCTTTACATAGTCAGCATGGCCAGGGCAGTCAACGTGTGCATAGTGTCTCTTCTCGGTCTGATATTCTACGTGTGCGGTAGAAATGGTGATACCACGCTCTCTCTCTTCGGGAGCCTTATCGATGTTTTCGAAATCAACTTTCTCGTTACCTGCAACTCTTTCAGCAAGAACCTTGGTGATTGCAGCGGTCAGAGTAGTTTTACCATGGTCAACGTGACCGATGGTACCAATGTTACAATGGGGCTTAGTTCTTTCAAATTTAGCTTTAGCCATTATTGTAGTCCTCCTTAAAATAATCAACTGTTATTTTCGCCGAAGTGCATCTATCGCGCATTCCGGCGTGATTTAACTCGGCTACTTCTGATTATATTAAATAATCGTCTGTTTTTCAAGTCTTTTTTTTAAAACAGGCACACTTTGCGGACTTTTTTTATCCGCAAAGCATTTTCCTGATTTTTTAACATTTTAAGCAATTATTTTGCCATTAAAATTCGCTCTGTTGAACAAATTTATTCTGCTGACAAATCTATTTTGCCGGGCAAATTTACTTTGCCGGGCAAACTTATTTTGCGGGCAAATTTACTTTGCCGGGCAAATTTACTTTGCCTTAGCTGCAAGAACCTTCTCCTGAACGTTCTTGGGAACCTGCTCATATCTCTCAAAGAACATGGAGTAGTTACCACGACCCTGAGTTCTGGAACGCAGGTCGGTAGAATAACCGAACATCTCAGCAAGAGGTACATAAGCTTTAACCATCTTACCGCCGCCGATATCTTCCATACCTTCGATACGACCACGACGGGAGTTGATATCACCGATAACATCACCCATGTAATCTTCAGGCATAGTTACTTCTACCTTCATGATCGGCTCCATCAGAACGGGAGCTGCCTTCTGCATAGCTTCCTTGAATGCAAGGCTACCTGCAATGTGGAATGCCATTTCAGAGGAGTCAACCTCATGATAAGAACCATCGTATACGTTAGCGTATACACCTACTACAGGGAATCCGCCAAGGATACCTGCATGAGTAGCTTCTTCGATACCCTCACCAACTGCAGGGATGTATTCCTTAGGAATAGCACCACCGACAACAGTAGATTCGAACTTGAACAGCTGATCGCCGTTGGGGTCCATGGGCTCGAATTTAACTTTACAGTGACCATACTGACCACGACCACCGGACTGCTTAGCATACTTGGAATCAACTTCAACAGCCTTGGTGATAGCTTCTTTGTAAGCAACCTGAGGAGCACCTACGTTAGCCTCTACCTTGAATTCACGAAGCAGACGGTCAACGATGATTTCCAGATGCAGCTCACCCATACCTGCGATGATGGTCTGACCAGTTTCCTGGTTGGTATGAGCACGGAAAGTAGGATCTTCTTCAGCCAGTTTAGCAAGAGCTTCACCCATCTTACCCTGACCGGCTTTGGTCTTAGGCTCGATAGCCAGCTCGATAACGGGCTCAGGGAATTCCATGGATTCAAGGATTACAGGGTGCTGTTCGTCACAGATGGTATCACCGGTTGTGGTGAACTTGAAACCAACTGCTGCAGCGATATCACCAGAGTAAACCTTATCCAGTTCTGCACGCTTGTTAGCATGCATCTGAAGGATACGTCCTACACGTTCCTTCTTATCTTTAGTAGAATTCAGTACGTAAGAACCGGAGTTCATGGTACCTGAATATACACGGAAGTAAGCAAGCTTTCCTACGAACGGGTCAGTCATGATCTTGAATGCCAGAGCAGCGAAAGGCTCATCATCAGATGAATGCTTTTCAACTTCGTTGCCATCCAGGTCAACACCCTTGATTGCAGGGATATCTAACGGTGAAGGCATATACTCTACAATAGCATCCAACAGTTTCTGAACACCTTTGTTTCTGTAAGCAGTACCACAGCATACAGGTACAGCAGTACATTCGCAGGTAGCTTTTCTCAGAACTGCTTTCAGTTCGTCATTACTGGGTTCTTCACCCTCCAGATATGCCATCATCAGATCATCATCCAGCTCGCAGATCTTCTCTACGAGTTCAGCGTGATACAGTTCAGCATCATCTTTCATATCATCAGGAATATCAACGATAGAAATGTCATCACCCTTATCATCGTTATAGATGTAAGCTTTCATTTCAAACAGGTCAATGATTCCTACGAAACTATCTTCTTTACCGATAGGCAGCTGAATGCAGATTGCATTCTTACCTAATCTGGTCTTAATCTGTTCTACTGCGCCGTAGAAGTTAGCACCCAGGATGTCCATCTTATTGATGAAAGCCATACGGGGTACGTTGTAGGTATCAGCTTGACGCCATACGTTTTCAGACTGAGGTTCTACACCACCTTTTGCACAGAAAACACCTACAGCACCATCCAGTACACGAAGGGAACGTTCAACTTCTACAGTGAAGTCTACGTGACCCGGGGTATCAATGATATTGATACGATGCTCCAGAGCACCCGGCTTAGCCTTGCAGTTTTCCTGCAGAGTCCAGTGACAGGTGGTAGCTGCGGAAGTGATGGTAATACCTCTTTCCTGCTCCTGAGCCATCCAGTCCATGGTAGCAGTACCTTCGTGAGTATCACCAATCTTATAGTTAACACCGGTATAATACAGGATACGCTCGGTGGTGGTAGTCTTACCAGCATCGATGTGAGCCATAATACCGATATTTCTGGTTCTCTCTAATGGATATTCTCTTCCAGCCAAGATTTTGTCCTCCTATAGTTATTAACATGCCGGAAGCAGACAAGTCGCATTACTATAAATTCGATTAGAATCTGTAGTGAGCGAAAGCCTTGTTTGCTTCTGCCATCTTGTGAACGTCTTCTTTCTTCTTAACAGCAGCACCGGTATTGTTAGCTGCATCAAGAATTTCGTTAGCCAGTCTGTCCTCCATGGTCTTCTCGCCTCTCTTACGGGAGTAGGTGGTTAACCAACGCAGACCCAGAGCCTGACGTCTTTCAGCCTTAACCTCGATAGGTACCTGATAGGTAGCACCACCGATACGTCTAGCTTTAACTTCCAGAACAGGCATGATATTGTTCATAGCCTCTTCAAATACTTCAAGAGCCGGCTTACCAGCCTTTTCTTCTACTTTAGCAAATGCTCCATATACAATCTTCTGAGCAACACCCTTCTTACCATCTAACATGATGTTATTGATAAGCTTGGTCACTACCTTATTGTTATATAAAGGATCAGCTAATACATCTCTCTTCTGAATATGTCCTTTACGTGGCACGGTTCTTCCCTCCTTATTTAAATAAAAATAAATCATCGGTACTCACATGTGTTTCCCCAAGTGTTCGCGCTGTTATTACTGTATTACAGAATTCCAACACTTTTCTTAGTTACGTTTGAGTGGTACTCTCAATAACCGACTGTAAGATTACTTCTTACCAGCCTTAGGTCTCTTAGCACCGTATTTGGAACGGGCCTGTTTTCTGTTAGCAACTCCAGCAGTATCAAGGGTACCACGGATGATGTGGTATCTGGTACCAGGTAAGTCTTTAACTCTTCCACCTCTGATCAGAACAACACTGTGCTCCTGCAGGTTATGACCTTCACCGGGAATGTAGCTTGTTACTTCGATTCCGTTAGAAAGACGTACTCTGGCGATCTTTCTCAGAGCTGAGTTAGGCTTCTTAGGAGTAGCAGTCTTAACAGCTGTACATACGCCTCTCTTCTGAGGAGCGGAAACATCTGTAGCCTTCTTGTGAAGGGAGTTGTATCCTTTCTGCAGAGCAGGTGCAGTAGACTTCTTAACTGTTGTCTGACGTCCTTTTCTTACTAACTGGTTAAATGTTGGCATTCTGTTTCACCTCTTTCTTAGTATTGATAAATTTTACCATTTTATTCACGGATCAAAAATATCCGCAAACAGTATATTCATGTATCTTACGCACCAAAAAAGCACGTGCTGACACACTTGTTTAGTATACTTGTTTGCGGATATGTTGTCAATAGTTTTTTCAAAAATTTTACACAGAATTACTACAGTTCCTCTATGTATTGAATCCCTTTCGCCTGACTCAGGATATCGATCATCTCAGCATGGGTTCGTTTCACACCGCTGACTACCGACAGTGTATAGCTGACGCATCTCTGCTTTCCTTTCTCTTTGTGGAAAAACTCCTCCTGGCTGACCTGGATGTTGGCAACTTCAAATTGGTGTTCTCTTGCAAACTGAAGGAAATCGCTGAATGCACTCTTTCCTCCATTATATTCGATATATAAATCCAGATATTTGGAACGCTTTCTCATCCAGACATCCACCTTCTGCAGTCCTGACATGGTAAATACGATTGCAACACCTCCGAATATTGCCCCTTCATAGAAGCCAATACCCACAGCCAGACCGATACATGCCGCTGCCCAGAGGCAGGCTGCCGTTGTAAGACCTTTAATCTGATTTCTTCCTGTCAGGATAATGGTTCCCGCTCCCAGGAAACCGATACCGCTGATGACCTGTGCCCCCATACGTACAGGATCACCTGTATTATACACAACATTTACATATTGATTGGTCATCATGACCAGGGTTGCTCCCAGACAGACAAGGATATAGGTTCTGAACCCCGCCGGACGGTTCTTTCGTCCACGCTCCATTCCCAGAATACCTCCCAGTACAATTGCCAGAATAATCCGAAATACTATAGAAGGGAAATTTAACTCTCTTAAATATTCTGTCCAAACTACACTTAAATGCTCCATCCAAACTTCCTCCCTTTATTAAAGAATAATCTCAAGATATCTTTTCAGGGCATCCTGCCATGCGGGAAGCTTCTCAAAGCCATTCTCTGTCAGCTTCTCTTTACTCATGCGACTGTTGGTAGGTCTCTTGGCTTTTGCCGGATACTGGTCTGCGGACACAGGAAGTACTTTTGCATCCATACCTGCCTGACGGATAATTTCACAGGCAAATTCATACCAAGTACAGATTCCTTCATTAGTAGCATGGTAGAAGCCATACTTGTCAGTCTGAATCATATCAACCAGAAGCCTTGCAAGGTCATAAGTATAGGTAGGAGAACCAAACTGGTCATTAACTACTGTGAGCGTGTCTACTGTTTTGGCCTTATTCAGGATCGCTTTGATGAAATTCTTGCCGTTTACACCGAATACCCAGGCAATACGAACGATAAAATACTTATCCAGTGCATCCGTAACTGCTACTTCACCTTCATATTTGGTCTGGCCGTACACATTCAAAGGATGTCTTTCATCATCAGGCTCCCAAGGTCTTTCGCCCTGTCCGTCAAATACATAATCGGTGCTGATATACATCATTTTGATGTCCAGTTCTTTACATACTTCAGCTATATTGGCTGTGCCTTCTGCGTTTACTTTTCTGCACAACTCCACATTATCTTCTGCTGCATCAACTGCAGTATATGCTGCACAGTGAATGACTGCATCGGGAGCAGCCTCCTTAATGACTTTATTAACGCTGACTGCATCGGTGATATCCATCTCATCAATGTCTACACCAATGGCGGTCATCCCTCTTTTTTCCAGTTCATTAACTACATCATAGCCCAGCTGGCCCTTTACACCTGTTACTAATACCTTCATGTGTTGCTCCTTTTCTATTACGGTTCATGCTTCGGATGAACCATAACCTTTTTCTTTATGCAAAGCCCGAACTTCTTTCGTGAGACATATGACAGTTTTAGACACTTTCGTTCTTCAAATATGAAAAAAACAGATGCTTCCGTGAGCTGTGCATCTGTTTTTCACATTTGGCTCTGCTCTTTCAGGTTATTATACCCTATTTCAGGCAAAAAGAACAGAGGAAAAATCACTTTTTCTCAGGTACTTCTAAAAGGCTTAATCTGCCCCGGTATTTCCACAATATCAGGATTGTGTTTCCGTCTGATATCCTCCAGATCATCCGTACATACTCCTCTATGTGCCTGTGGTTTGAGCATACTTATACCTCTACATGAAAATGCTCAAACAATATTTTCTCTGCCTCTGCGCTCCACAATCCTCTATTCTTCTTACATACTTCGTCCAGCTTCCGATAAAGCGGATCTGTTTCTCCCAGCTTTCCGAAATCTTCTATTGCAGTCAGAGGCATATCAAACTGTGTGTAGGTAAGCTTCTTTCCTCCCGGAATCTTAGGCAGGTTCAAAGTTGCCTCTGCGATACTGTCGATTCCTCCTACATGGGTAACCATAACTGCCGGTTCGATTCTTCCTGCTGCTGCCAGTTCATTGGCTTCTATCAGATCGTCATTGTTGCCGCCTGTGGTTCCCATGATGTGAGCACTGGTATAGTGGGCATTGTACATGTTAATCTCAGCTTTAAACTGATTGTCCGTAGGTCCTGCAAAGAAGTTCATGCAGCCATCGAAAGCCAACAGCCTATCTGCCATCTCTACTACCTGTCTGTTGGGTACATACACGAATACATCATCAAAACCATGACCATCTGTCATATCCATCAGTTCTTTTACCGGGTCTGTCATGGCAGCCGTATTTACATAGCGCAGTTCAATTCCGTTTGCTGTTCCCTGTTCCTCCGGGATAACTTCTTTGGCCCGGGCAATTTTCTCATCACTGATATCAGTTACTATAATACGTGCCGGCTTATTTTCTATCTGAAGACCATAGCTGACTGCCCCCAGTCCCATGGGGCCGCAGCCGCCCAGGATAATGATATTGCCTCCTTTTTTCGTTCCTACAGCCAGGTCGTGATTTCTTTTATTTGTATGGTAATTGCCATGATAGCCGCCGATGATACAGCTCATAGGTTCTCCCAAAGATGCCTCAAAGAAGCTGTCTCCTTCATAAGGCATCAGGCACCCAAGCTCCATGACCTCATGAGGAATGATGCAGTAGGTGCAGGCACCGCCAAAGAATTCATAAGAATATCCGGGGGATGCCAGACTTCCTTTATAATTTAGTGCCGGCTGCTGCGCAAACTTCTGTCCGGGCTTAAACTGATCTTTCCACTTCTCTCCAACTTCCACGATCACACCGGCAAATTCATGGCCGATAATTACCGGGTTGGTATCTATATTCTGGGGCGCCCTCTTATGCTTCTTTCCCTGCTCTACCAGTTTATAGGTAGATATACAGATACTGTCACTCATGACCTTGACCAGAATCTCATCCTCTTTGATTTCGGGTAATTCAAACTCCTCCAGTCTCAGATCCCTTTCTCCATACATTCTTACTGCTTTTGTCTTCATCTTTTTAAACTCCTAACTCTTCTATTTTGACCTGCTTTAATAAAATATCCACTACTTCTTTGGATGGCGGCTTAGTTCCGATTGTAGTCACGGCTCCCGCCGAAACTGCCATACACAGTTTTACAGTTTCCTCATTTCCTAATTTGTTGTCCCATGCATAAGCCAAAGCTGCCACCATAGCATCTCCTGCGCCAACAGGCGAATGGGCTTTCACAGACAACGCCGGACATTTCACCCGGTAATCTCCCAATAAAAACAGTGCACCGGCAGCTCCCATGGAAATTACAATACTTTCCACACCTTTTGCCTGAAAATCTTCTGCAATCTCTGTCAGTTCCTTTTCGGAGGCTCTGTAATCTATTCCTGCATACTCCGCCAGTTCCGCACGGTTAGGTTTCATGATATTCGGACCTGACTCTGCTGCCTTACGAAATGTTTCCCCGTCTGCATCTAACAGGACTGACGCTCCTTTTTTCTTCAGCAAAGAAATCAGTTCTGCATAAATTCCTTTGTCTACTCCTGCCGGAATACTGCCCGCAAACACGAACAGGGTATCTTTTCCTGCCATTTCAAGCAGCTTTTCCTTTAAATTTGCCAGATTCTCCGCTGTGATCACCGGTCCCGGTTCATTCAATTCTGTCAGTTCCCCGCTGTCTTCAAACACTTTTGTGTTGGTCCTGGTCTCGCCTTCTACCCATACAAAATCACACCGGATTCCCTTACCCTGCAGCACATTGGCAATTGTTTTTCCATTATTTCCCCCAAGGAAGCCGGTTGCTATACTCTCTCCGCCCAGCTCATGGATGGTCTTAGATACATTGATGCCTTTTCCTCCGGCATCGTATTCCACTCTCTGAATCCTGTTCAGCCCTCCGCAGATCAGTTTCGTAATCTCCACTGTCTTATCGATGGCAGGATTCATGGTAACAGTTACGATCATGGTAACACTCCTTTCCAGCCAAAACATAGCCTTTCCGGCCATATCATATTCCGTATTGACAATTCCCCTGTTGTGCTTCATAATAGTGCAAAACGGTAATTAATTCAATGCGCGCCACTTAATGTGATAAAACAGCCACTATTTTGCTCATTTCAAAGGAGAAATCAAGTTAAAATGGATGCAGGCAGACGTAAACGGATTCTGGAAAAAATTTTGATTCAAAAGAATATCACAGTAAAAGAACTGGCGAAAGACTTATATGCCAGTGAGTCTTCCATCCGGCGCGATCTCGCCGAATTGGAAAAAGAGAAGCTGATCAAAAGAGTACATGGGGGAGCTATTTTAGAGGAGACAGGCAATTCTGCCATGAAGATTCCTTTCATGATTCGTGAACTGGAGCAGATTGATGCCAAAGTCATCATGGCTAAAAAAGCCATAGAATATGTAAAAGATAATGATGTCATTTTCCTGGATGCTTCCTCCAGTGCTTACAACATCATTCCCTATCTTCCCCTGAGGAATAATCTGACAGTCATTACATCAGGAGTGAAAGCATTAAGTAAACTGGGTGAATATAATATTAAGACGATTTCTACCGGCGGAGAACTCCTGCCCACATGTCTGGCACTTGTAGGGGAAGAAGCTTATAAGACCATTGAAAATTTCAACGCAGATGTTTGTTTTTTCTCATGCAGAGGATTATCCGAAGACGGAAAACTGACAGACATTTCTCCTGCAGAAAATTATGTTCGGCAGAAAATGATTCGTCATTCTAAGAAATCTTATTTGTTGTGTGCAGGTGAAAAGATTGGAAAGAGTTTCTTTCATAATCTCTGTCGTACCAGTGAAATTACCGAAGTAATCAGCGAGATTGACTTAACCAGGTTTTCATTTGTACGCGAAGTGTAACTCACTCCAGCAAGGTGTCAATAGTCTATTCCAGCAATGTTGTCCTATCGGAAATTTTATATATGACAAGAGCAGGTTCCAAATTCAGGAACCTGCTCTTGTTTTCAGCATTACTGTCTTCTATTTCTTCAGCTTATTCAGCCTCTACAGTCTCTTCAACTGCTTCCACCTCATCTGCATCTTCTGGATCAAAAGCATCAGCTTCTTCTGCAAAATCTACAGCTGCAGGTGCATCTTCAGCAATAATCTCCTCGATATCGCTGCCCTCACCGAAATCCAGCACTTCATCACCGAAGCCATCCTCATCAAAGGAAATGGTCTCTACAGCATCTGTGCTCAATCTGGTGGTACGGTATCTCTTCATACCGGTACCTGCAGGAATCAGCTTACCGATGATTACGTTCTCCTTCAGACCTACCAGAGGATCAACCTTACCCTTAATAGCTGCTTCTGTCAGAACCTTAGTGGTCTCCTGGAAGGAAGCTGCTGACAGGAAGGAGTTGGTAGCCAGAGCTGCCTTGGTGATACCAAGCATTACCTGTTTACCTTCTGCAGGCTGTTTGCCTTCTGCGATCAGCTGCTCGTTCATATCCTCGAAATCAAGGACATCTACGAGTGTTCCGGGCAGGAATTCTGTATCACCGTTGTTCTCGATGCGGATCTTCTTCAGCATCTGACGAACAATCACTTCAATGTGCTTATCTGCAATATCTACACCCTGCAGACGATATACTCTCTGAACTTCACGAAGCATATAATCCTGAACAGCGCGGATACCTTTAATCTTTAAGAGGTCGTGAGGGTTAACACTACCTTCAGTCAGTTCATCACCGGCCTCCAGCATCTGTCCGTCAAGCACCTTGATACGGGAACCGTAAGGAATCAGGTACGCCTTGGATTCGCCGGTCTCATCGTTGGTGATGACAACTTCACGTTTCTTCTTTGTGTCGCGGATCTCTGCCTTACCGGCAAATTCTGCAATGATTGCAAGTCCTTTCGGCTTTCTTGCTTCAAACAATTCTTCTACACGGGGAAGACCCTGTGTAATATCGTCACCTGCTACACCACCGGTATGGAAAGTACGCATGGTCAGCTGGGTACCGGGCTCACCGATAGACTGTGCAGCGATGATACCTACTGCTTCACCTACCTGTACAGCTTCACCGGTTGCCATGTTGGCACCATAACATTTTGCACAGATACCGATGTGAGAACGACATGTCAGGATGGTACGGATCTTCACTGCCTCTAAAGGCTCACCGTTCTCATCTACACCTACACTCAGCACCTTGGCAGCACGGCTGGGTGTGATCATGTGATTTCTCTTAACGATCAGATTACCGTCACGGTCTTTGATGTCCTCACAGGAATATCTGCCTGTGATACGGTCTTTGAGGCTTTCGATCGTCTCCTTACCGTCCATGAATGCCTTAACTACCATTCCGGGCACTTCTGCACGGCCTTCACAGCAGTCTACTTCACGGATGATCAGTTCCTGAGATACGTCAACCATTCGTCTGGTCAGGTAACCGGAGTCAGCGGTACGCAGCGCAGTATCGGACAGACCTTTACGTGCACCGTGAGCGGACATGAAGTATTCCAGTACGTCCAGACCTTCACGGAAGTTGGACTTAATAGGCAGCTCAATGGTTCTACCGGTTGTATCAGCCATCAGTCCACGCATACCTGCCAGCTGTTTGATCTGCTGGTTGGAACCACGCGCACCGGAGTCAGCCATCATGAAGATGTTGTTGTACTTATCCAGTCCGGCAAGCAGTACATCTGTCAACTCCTTATCGGTCTCGTTCCATGTCTCTACTACCGCACGGTATCTTTCTTCCTCAGTGATGAGACCACGACGGAAGTTAGCGGAAATCTTATCTACAGTTGCCTGTGCAGCAGCCAGCATCTCAGGCTTCTTCTCAGGCACGGTCATATCGGAAATGGATACAGTCATGGCTGCTCTGGTAGAATACTTATAACCGATAGCCTTGACATCATCCAGAACTTCTGCAGTCTTGGATGCTCCATGGGTGTTGATTACTTTTTCAAGGATCTGCTTTAATCCCTTCTTACCTACGTGGAAGTCTACTTCCGGCTTTAAGAAGTTCTCGGGAATGCTTCTGTCTACAAATCCCAGATCCTGAGGCAGGATCTCATTGAAGATGAAACGTCCCAGAGTGGACTCTACAGTACCGGTGATCACTTCACCGTCAGCATTCTTCTTGCTTACACGTACCTTGATTCTGGAATGCAGTGTACATGCACCGTTCTCGTAAGCCAGGATTGCTTCGTTTACACTCTTGAAGAACTTGCCTTCGCCGACCGCACCGGGTCTCTCCTGAGTCAGATAGTAGATACCGAGTACCATATCCTGTGAAGGAACGGCTACAGGGCCACCATCGGAAGGTTTCAGCAGGTTGTTCGGAGACAGCAGCAGGAAACGACATTCTGCCTGTGCCTCTACGGACAGAGGAAGGTGTACAGCCATCTGGTCACCATCGAAGTCTGCATTGAACGCGGTACATACCAAGGGATGCAGCTTGATTGCTTTACCTTCTACCAGAATGGGTTCGAATGCCTGAATACCAAGTCTGTGCAGTGTAGGAGCACGGTTCAGCATTACAGGATGTTCTTTGATAACCTCTTCCAGCACATCCCATACCTGGGTATCGAGTCTCTCAACCAGCTTCTTGGCATTCTTGATGTTCTGGCTGATACCCTTGGATACCAGTTCTTTCATTACGAAGGGCTTGAACAGCTCGATCGCCATCTCTTTAGGCAGACCACACTGGTAAATCTTCAGTTCCGGACCTACTACGATAACGGAACGTCCGGAGTAGTCTACACGCTTACCTAACAGGTTCTGACGGAAACGTCCGGATTTACCTTTCAGCATATCGGACAGAGATTTCAGTGCTCTGTTGCCGGGACCGGTAACAGGACGTCCTCTTCTGCCGTTATCGATCAGAGAGTCTACTGCTTCCTGCAGCATTCTCTTCTCGTTACGAACGATAATGTCAGGAGCACCCAGCTCTAACAGTCTCTTCAGACGGTTATTTCTGTTGATGATCCTTCTGTATAAATCATTCAGGTCGGAGGTAGCGAAACGTCCGCCATCCAGCTGAACCATAGGACGCAGATCGGGTGGAATAACAGGAATTACATCCATCACCATCCACTCAGGTCTGTTGCCTGATTCACGGAAAGCTTCCACTACTTCCAGTCTCTTGATAATACGTGCACGCTTCTGCCCGGAGGAATCTTTCAGTCCGCTCTTAAGCTCTTCGGATTCTTTCTCCAGATCAATTGCTTCCAACAGCTCCTTAATAGACTCTGCACCCATACCTACACGGAACTGATTGCCCCATGTCTCTCTGGCATCCTGGTACTCTTTCTCAGACAGGATCTGCTTGTATTCCAGATTGGTCTCACCGGCATCCAGTACGATATAGGAAGCAAAGTACAGAACCTTCTCCAGTACTCTCGGAGACAGATCCAGAATCAGTCCCATACGGCTGGGAATTCCCTTAAAATACCAGATGTGGGAAACCGGAGCAGCCAGTTCAATATGACCCATACGCTCTCTACGAACGCTGGACTTGGTTACTTCTACACCACAACGGTCGCAGACTACGCCTTTGTATCTGATTTTCTTGTATTTACCGCAATGACATTCCCAGTCCTTACTGGGTCCAAAGATTTTCTCACAATACAGACCGTCCCTCTCAGGCTTTAAGGTTCTGTAGTTGATGGTCTCAGGCTTTAACACCTCGCCATGAGACCACTCACGGATCTTATCCGGTGAAGCTAAACCAATCTTAATGGCATCAAATGTCATAGGCTGGTAGTTTTCACTCATTGTTTCTGACATATATGGCACTCCCTTCCATACTAGAATTCTTCATCTTCTCCATCGAAGTCGTCATCGAAATCATCGATATCCAGATCATCATCCTCAGCAGTTACCAGTTCGCCGCTCTCGTCATCGAACTCCTGCTTCTGATAACCCATCTCGCCAAGAGACTCACTGTCCATATCGTTGTACTTGTTGTCGCCTTCCATCTCGAAACGGTAATCGGTATCACCGTAGTCGATATTTTCCATAATTTCCACTTCAGTCTGATCTTCACGAAGTACACGTACATCCAGACCAAGTGCCTGCAGTTCCTTAAGCAATACCTTAAAGGACTCAGGAATACCGGGAGCAGGAATGTTATCTCCCTTAATAATTGCTTCATAAGTCTTCACACGTCCTACAACGTCATCGGACTTCACTGTCAGGATTTCCTGCAGTGTGTAAGATGCACCGTAAGCTTCCAGTGCCCAAACTTCCATTTCTCCGAAACGCTGTCCACCGAACTGAGCCTTACCACCCAGAGGCTGCTGGGTAACCAGGGAGTACGGTCCTGTGGAACGTGCATGGATCTTATCGTCAACCAGATGATGCAGCTTCAGGTAGTGCATGTGTCCGATTGTTACAGGGCTGTCAAAATATTCACCGGTACGACCGTCACGCAGACGAACCTTACCGTCACGTGAAATAGGAACACCCTTCCAGAGCTTTCTGTGATCTCTGTTCTCATACAGATAATCCATTACTTCAGGAAGCAGCTCTTCTTTGTGCTTAGCTTCGAACTCTTTCCACTCCAGATTGACATAATCATTCGCCAGATCCAGAGTATCCATGATATCTTTCTCGTTGGCACCGTCAAATACAGGAGTAGCCACATTGAAGCCCAAGGCCTTGGCAGCCAGGGAAAGGTGAATCTCCAATACCTGTCCGATGTTCATACGGGAAGGCACACCCAGAGGATTCAGCACGATATCCAGAGGACGTCCGTTAGGCAGATAAGGCATATCTTCAACAGGCAGTACGCGGGAAACGACACCCTTGTTACCATGACGACCGGCCATCTTGTCACCTACGGAAATCTTTCTCTTCTGTGCAATATAAATACGAACTGCCTGATTTACACCAGGAGATAATTCGTCACAATTCTCTCTGGTAAATACTTTGGCATCTACTACAATACCGTATTCACCATGAGGTACTTTCAGGGAAGTATCTCGTACTTCTCTTGCTTTCTCGCCGAAGATTGCACGCAGCAGTCTCTCTTCGGCAGTCAGTTCGGTCTCTCCCTTAGGAGTAACCTTACCTACCAGAATATCACCGGCACGAACCTCCGCACCGATACGGATGATACCTCTGTCATCCAAATCTTTCAGCGCATCATCACCTACACCGGGAACATCACGGGTAATTTCCTCGGGTCCCAGCTTGGTGTCACGTGCTTCTGCCTCATATTCCTCAATATGAACGGATGTATACACATCGTCCATAACCAGTCTTTCGCTTAACAGGACAGCATCCTCGTAGTTATAACCTTCCCAGGTCATGAAACCGATCAGCGGATTCTTACCAAGAGCCAGTTCTCCTTCATTGGTAGAAGGACCGTCAGCAATTACCTGACCCGCTGCAACACGGTCGCCCTTGAATACGATAGGCTTCTGATTGTAGCAGTTGGACTGGTTGCTTCGTGCAAATTTGGTCAGATGGAACTCAGCCTTCTCACCGTCATCGTAAGTCATTCTGATGGTATTGGAAGATACATAATCTACAACACCGTTCTTCTTAGCTACTACGCAGACACCGGAGTCAACAGCAGTCTTCACTTCCATACCGGTACCGACAACAGGTGCTTCGGTAGTCAGAAGAGGCACAGCCTGACGCTGCATGTTGGATCCCATCAGCGCACGGTTCGCATCGTCGTTCTCCAGGAAAGGAATCAATGCTGTAGCCACGGAGAATACCATCTTAGGAGATACGTCCATGTAATCGAACATGGTTCTGGGATATTCCTGAGTCTCCTCACGATAACGACCGGATACTGTCTTACGAACAAAATGTCCTTCGGCATCCAGCGCTTCGTTCGCCTGTGCTACATGATAATTATCTTCTTCATCGGCAGTCATATATACTACCTGCTCTGTAACGCGAGGGTTAGACGGGTCAGATTTATCGATCACACGATAAGGTGCCTCTACAAATCCATACTCGTTAATACGCGCATAGCTTGCCAGAGAGTTGATCAGACCGATGTTAGGACCTTCGGGAGTCTCGATAGGACACATTCTTCCATAGTGAGAATAGTGTACATCTCGAACCTCGAATCCGGCTCTGTCTCGTGACAGACCGCCGGGACCCAGTGCAGACAGACGTCTCTTATGAGTCAGCTCACCCAGAGGGTTATTCTGATCCATGAACTGGGACAGCTGTGAAGAACCGAAGAACTCTTTCACTGCTGCGGTTACAGGCTTAATATTGATCAGTGACTGAGGAGAAATATCCTCAGCATCATGAGTAGTCATACGCTCGCGTACCACTCTCTCCATTCTGGAAAGACCGATACGGTACTGATTCTGCAGCAATTCGCCTACTGCACGGATACGTCTGTTGCCCAGGTGGTCGATATCATCATCGTTGCCCAGACCATACTCCAGATGCATATTATAGTTAATGGAAGCAAGGATATCTTCCTTGGTAATATGCTTGGGAACCAGCTCATATACATTCTTCTTGATAGCTTCAGCAAGCTTCTCGGGATCATCGCTGTATTCATCCAGAATAGATTTCAGTACAGGATAATATACCAGCTCATGGATACCCAGTTCCTTGGGATTGCAGTCTACATAATGTGTCAGATCAACCATCAAACTGGACAGTACCTTAACATTTCTCTCTTCTGTCTCAATATATACAAAAGGAACAGCTGCATTCTGAATCTCATCAGCCAGCTCTACAGTTACTTTGGTACCTGCAGCTGCCAGGATTTCGCCTGTGGAAGGATCCACAACATCAGCAGCCAGAACCTGATTTCTGATTCTGTTACGAAGCATCAGCTTCTTATTAAATTTATATCTACCGACTTTGGCCAAATCATATCTACGGGGATCGAAGAACATGGCATTGATCAGTGACTCTGCACTTTCAACGCTTAAAGGCTCACCGGGACGAATCTTTTTATATAACTCTAACAGACCCTCCTGATAATTCTCAGCAGTGTCTTTGGAAAAGCTTGCTTCGATCTTCGGTTCGTCACCGAACAACTCGCGGATTTCGTCATTGGTACCAATACCCAGTGCACGAATCAGCACAGTAATAGGTACCTTACGGGTCCTGTCCACACGTACATAAAATACATCGTTAGAATCTGTCTCGTATTCCAGCCATGCACCACGGTTAGGAATTACAGTACAGGAGAACAGTCTCTTACCGATCTTATCATGACCGATTCCATAGTAAATACCAGGAGAACGTACCAACTGGCTAACGATTACACGCTCTGCACCGTTGATAACGAAAGTTCCTGTCTCAGTCATCAGAGGGAGGTCACCCATGAAAATTTCATGTTCGCTGATTTCTTCCTTCTCCTTATTATAAAGACGAACCTTTACTTTCAAGGGAGCGGCATAAGTGGCGTCTCTCTCTTTACATTCCTCAATTGTATATTTGGCATCTTTTCTGCACAATTCGAAGCCAACAAAATCCAGACTCAGGGAACCACTGTAGTCTGCGATAGGAGAGATATCATCGAAAACTTCCTTCAAGCCTTCGTCTAAAAACCACTGATAGGAGTCTTTCTGGACTTCGATCAGGTTGGGCATCTCTAAAACCTCTTTTTGTCTTGAATAACTCATACGCATGTTCTTGCAATTCGCAATTGGACGTATTCTGTTCTTTTCCATTGACATTTCACCCCGTTCTTTCAGATTTGAAACCTATGTGCGTCGGTACTTCATTCTTATTATGTCTACGAATAGCATACCTTGCCACAATAGTGCACTATCCATACTAGCACAAAATGGAAATGAGGTCAAGCTTTTTTTAAAAAAAGTTTGGAATATTTCCTGTGAATCTTGCAGTAAAACACCACATAGAGGGAAGCGAAGACGGGGAAAGTGGCGGGAAAGAGTCGGGGAGGTGGCTGGGGCGGGGATGCCGGGGCGGATTTTCGCAGACTCCGTGATGTAAGAATTACTAACGCATGAAAATTTTGTTAAGGGCAAAGGCCGGAATGCAAAACTCGGGGCTGCGCCCCTCAAACATGTTGCATTCCGGCCTTTAACACAAAATTTTTATGCGTAAGTAATTCTAACACCACTCCATATG
>JBGVLR010000147.1:0-42955 GCA_045124375.1 Acetatifactor sp. | reverse complement strand
CTGCCCACCGCGCCGCTTTCAAAGATGACCTCAACGAGCATCATTTCTTCGTTGTATGCGCGGATTCTGCGGCTGGTGCCGCCGCCCAGTTCAATCACCTGCGGCTCATCGCTTTTAACAAAGGTCTGCATCGCTTACTTGACCTTCATGCCGAAGTACTCGACAGCGTTCTTGTAGGAGATGCCCTCGACCAGCTCGCCCAGCACCTTGTAATCCTCCGGATACTCGCCGTTCTCGACCCACTTGCCGATCAGGTTGCACAGGATACGGCGGAAGTACTCGTGTCTGGTATAGGAAAGGAAGCTTCTGGAGTCGGTCAGCATACCAACGAATCCGGACAGGTTGCCCAGGTTAGCAAGAGAAATCATCTGCTCCTCCATGCCTACCTTATGGTCATTGAACCACCATGCGCTTCCCTGCTGAATCTTGGCTACAGCGGTGGAATCCTGGAAGCAGCCGAGGATGGTGCCGATGGACTGGTTGTCATTAGGATTCAGACTGTACAGGATAGTCTTGGGCAGCTCATTTGTCTTGTTCAGGGCATTCAGAAAATCTGCCATCTCGGAAGAAGGAGCGTAGTTGTTGATGCAGTCAAAACCGGTATCGGGACCCATCTTCTCGAACATTGCGGTGTTGTTGTCACGCTTACAGCCATAGTGCAGCTGCATTACCCAGTTCAGTCTGTTGCACTCTCTGCCCATGAATACCATGAAAGCAGTCTTGAATTTTCTGATGTCTTCGGTGGTCAGCGCAGCTCCGGAAAGTCTCTTTGCCAGAATAGCTTCTACCTCGTCATCGGTTGCAGGGCTGTACATAACGTATTCCAGGCCGTGGTCAGATACGGAACAGCCGTTAGCGGCGAAGAATTCCATACGATTGGTCAGAGCACTCTTCAGTTCAGCAAAAGTAGTGATCTTAGCAACACCTGCAGCTGCAGCCAGTTTGTCCAGGTAAGCAGGATAATCAACTTTTTCAATATTCATAGCCTTGTCAGGTCTCCATGCAGGAAGTACCTGTACATCGAAGCTGTCGTCGGCAGCAATAAGTCTGTGCCATTCCAGAGAATCGATGGGGTCATCTGTGGTGCAGATCAGGGTTACGTTGCTCTGCTTGATCAGGTTACGAACGCTCATGGAAGGCTCTTTCAGCTTGGCATTACACAGATTCCAGACTTCATCGGCAGTCTTCTTGCTCAAAACACCGTCATAGTTAAAGTATTTGCGCAGCTCCAGATGGCTCCAGTGGAACAGCGGGTTGCCGATAGCTTTGCCGATACACTCAGCCCACTTGCAGAATTTCTCATAATCGGAAGCGTCGCCGGTGATATACTTTTCTTCTACACCGCAGGAACGCATGAAACGCCACTTGTAGTGGTCGCCGCCCAGCCATACCTGAGTGATGTTTTCAAACTGGCGGTCTTCTGCGATCTCTCTGGGATTGATGTGACAGTGATAATCCAGAATCGGGGTGGTCTCCGCAAAGTCATGATACAGCTTCTTGGCTGTCTCTGTCTCAAGAAGAAAGTCTTTGTCCATAAATGCTTTCATTTTAAGGTTCCTCCATAAAAATAATATTAATAGTGTTGCCTGGTTATACAGTGTGTTATTTTATTGCCAGGGTAGTACCGCGCCTGACCAGTTCACCGGAAAAGATGGTCTTCTTCGGCATTTCCTGACCGCCAAGCACACCCATAAGGGTTGTGATCAAATGCTGGCAAAGAATCTCCAGCTTATTATCTATTGAAGTAAGTTCCGGATTGCAGCATTGCGCCAGCATGGAATTATTATATCCGATAACGGATAAATCTTCCGGAATGCGAAGACCGGCTTCTTTGGCATATTTTACGGCAGCCAGAGCCAGAGCATCGTCGGCGGCGATAACACCGTGAAACTGCATTCCGTTTGTATGAAGCTGGTACAGATGTTTTGCCATACCGGGAATATCTTCATGAGATCCCTGGAAAAACTGAATCTGCGCTTCGGAAAGGAAGCAGTTCCGGTCCTCCATGGCGGAACGGAATCCGGCCAGTTTCTTCTTACTGCTGTAAGAAGCAGAATTGTAAAAATACACAGGGTCAGTAATGCCGCAGTCCAGCATCTGTATGGTAGCCTCGTACATGGAGTTATAATCATCCGACTGTACAGAATATACATTGGGGATATTCAAAGATGCGTTCAGTATCATAACAGGCACCTGTGCGGCAGCATCTGCGATGTACTTATTATCCGAATCCTGTTCATAGACAAAATTGGAACCCACCAGGATGATACCGTCTACTTTCTTGGTGAGCAACAGGTTCATGGAACTGATCTTATTCTTCAGGTCATAGCCGGAACAGCTTAAAATACTGTCGTATCCGTTGGCACGAAGTTTTCCCTCAATATAATAGATTGCTTTGGCAAGGTACAGGTCGGAGCTGTCGGCACACATGATGCCGATAGTCTTCATCGTATTCAGCCCCAGGCCCCGGGCAAATGCGTTGGGGGTATATTCATATTGATCCATAACCGAAAGCACTTTCTGTTTGGTCTTCTCGCTGACATTATTGCTGCCGTTAAGGACGCGGGAGACAGTGGCTATGGATACGCCTGCTTTTTCGGAAATATCGTATATTGTCATAGGCTAATCCTCGATTGTAAAACAATGTAAGCAGTTACATGCCTAAGTGAATTATAACCAATTCCGGGTACTTTTGCAAGGGGGAAATGAAAGTAAGTGCAAGCAGTGCAAGCACACGCAGGACACGCAAGGACACGCAGGGAGCCGCAGCGTGGTCAAAGGAGGGCGATGCGAGCAGATAGAACTGGAAAAAGGAAAGGGATTAGCTGCCCGAAGTACCTGAAAAAGGTGTTTGGGGGCGGATGAAACTAGAGAAAGTAAAGCGCCTATCCGCTGACATCACTCTATAATCACTCTAAAATGGGCATTCAAGGCGGATAAGATTAGAAAAAGTAAGGCATCTATCCGCTGTTATCACTCTAAACTCACTTTAAAATGGGCATTCCTGGCGGATAAAACTAGAGAAAGTAAAGCACCTATCCGCTGACATCACTCTAAAAGCACTCTAAAAAGGGCATTTCCAGCGGATCAAATTGGAAAAAGTAAGGCATCCATCCGCCGAACTCACTCTAAAAAGGGCATTTCCAGCAGATAAGATTAGAAAGAGTAAAGCACCTATCCGCTGTTAACACTCAAAAATCACTCTAAAATGGGCATTTGCGGCGGATGAAACTGGAAAAAGCAAGGCATCTATCCGCTGCAAACACTCTGAAATGGCCATTTTGGGCAGATAAAACTAGAAAAAGTAAAGCGCCTATCCGCCGTAGCATCTATAAACTGGATGTCTTCAGTATCTTTCTGCGTCTTTCAGCATCCATTGAGCCAAAATAGAATAAGAGATATACAGGACGATTGGCAATTGTGTAGAAAAATAGAGTGGGAAATATTGTAAAAATTGACCTTGACGGAAATAGTGATAGGGAGTAAAATTGAAATGTAAGTGCTTACATATAAGCAGAGAAAAAACATAGCTATTATGTGAGCTATGTAGGTGAAGAAACATAGAAAATGGTTGAAAAGCTGAGGAAAGGTCAGTGAGTTGTTGATTTGTAAGCGATTACAAATAAGCAACCCGGATTGGAGGAAGAATGGAGAGCTTAAACAGGCAGATGACGGGTAAAAAGGACAGGGCAATTAAGGTGGTTCAGTTCGGAGAGGGAAATTTCCTGCGGGCATTTGTGGACTACATGATCGATATTGCCAACGAACAGGGAAAGTTCGATGGGGATATTGTGCTGATAAAGCCTATCGAGTTTGGTAATCTTGAGATGTTCCATAAGCAGGATTGTCAATATACTGTATCTTTGCGCGGTATGGTGGATGGAGAGGCCAAGGTGCTGAACAGACAGATTACCAGTGTGGCAGATGCAGTGGATTCTTATGGGGAATATGAGAAGTATATGAGTCTGGCCGAGATCGATACTCTGCGGTTTGTCGTTTCCAATACCACAGAGGCGGGAATTGTATTTGATGCCGATGACCGTTTTGAACTGAATCCGCCCAAATCTTTTCCGGGTAAGCTGACCAAGTTTTTATATCATAGATTCGAGACCTTTGGCGGGGATACAGAGAAAGGTCTGATTATGCTTCCGGTAGAACTGATTGATGACAATGGTATCATGTTAAAGAAGTGCGTTATGCAGCTCATTGAACTGTGGGGACTGGGAGAGGAGTTTAAGAACTGGGTAGAGGAAGCCTGTGTGTTTACTTCTACTCTGGTGGACCGTATCGTAACAGGATATCCCCGAGGAAATGAAAAGGAAGAGTGGGAGAAGCTGGGCTATGAAGACCATATCATGGTAACCGGTGAACCCTTCGCATTGTGGGTAATTGAAAGCAGCAAGGATATCAGCAAAGAGCTTCCTCTGCCGGATGCCGGACTTCCCGTTATTTTCACAGATAATCAGAAGCCTTATAAGCAGAGAAAGGTGCGCATCTTAAACGGAGCCCACACTTCCTTCGTACTGGCTTCTTATCTTGCAGGTAATGATTATGTGAAAGAATCCATGGATGATGATGACATCAGGAACTTTATGATGAAGACCCTGTATGATGAGGTGATTCCTACCCTGACATTGCCAAGAGAGGAACTGGAAGCGTTTACAGAAGCAGTCATCAGCCGTTTTAACAATCCTTATGTAAAACATGCGCTGTTGTCCATTTCTCTAAACTCTGTATCCAAGTGGAGAGCAAGATGCATGCCCAGCTTTTTGGGATATGTGGAGAAGACGGGTAAGCTGCCTGCTCATCTGACATTCTCCCTGGCTGCTTTGATGGCATTTTATACCGGCACAGAGCTGAGGGACAAGGCTCTGATCGGACACAGAAACGGTCAGGAATATCAGATTATGGATGACAGCAAGGTACTGGAGTTCTTCCGTGATCATTGTGAGAAGGAGACCGGGGAATTTGTAACCGCTTTCCTTGGAGAGGAAGATTTCTTCGGCCAGAATCTGAATGAAGTGGCAGGCCTTACTGATGCGGTAACCGCTTATCTGGAGGATATCAAGGCAAACGGAATGAGGGCGGCATTATGCAGAATTTCATAAAGATAAATGACAAGGACAACGTGGTAGTGGCGCTGCAGACCATACCACAGGGAACCGTGCTTCAGGTGACAGATGATGTAGGCAAAATGCTGGAAGTGACTGCTATGCAGGAGATACCGGCAGGCCACAAGATGGCGATAAGCATTATACCTCAGGGAGGAGAAGTCATCAAGTATGGCTACCGGATCGGATATGCCAAGGAAGATATCCGGGCCGGTGAATGGATACATACCCATAATGTGAAGACCGGGCTGGGAGATCTGCTTACCTATCAATATGAACCGGTAGTTCCCGCCGGCAAAGCGGAGATAGGACAAGATAGTTCGGCGACATCAGGTCGAGACATCACAGGTAAAGAAGAGTCCGAGACAGGCAAAGCAGAGTCCGAGACAGGCAAAGCAGCCCCCACCACCTTCATGGGCTTCAGACGCCCTGACGGAAAAGTTGGCGTACGCAATGAAATCTGGATCATCCCCACCGTAGGCTGTGTCAACAATGTAGCTTCTGCCATTGCCCGTCAGGCCAATGCTTTTGTAAAAGGAAGTGTGGAGGAGGTCATTGCATTTCCTCATCCCTACGGCTGTTCCCAGATGGGTGATGACCAGGAAAATACCAGGAAAATCCTGGCAGACCTGATCAATCATCCCAATGCCGGCGGTGTGCTGGTACTGGGCCTGGGCTGTGAGAATAGTAACATTGACGTACTCAAACCTTATATCGGTGACTATGATGAGAATCGGGTGAAGTTCCTGGTGTCTCAGGAAGTGGAAGATGAGATTGTAGAGTCTGTGGAAATCATAAAGGGACTGATCGACTATGCAGCCGGTTTCGAGCGGGAGCCGATCAGTGCCGGCGAACTGATCATCGGCATGAAGTGCGGCGGCAGCGACGGACTGTCCGGTATTACTGCCAATCCCCTGGTAGGGCGCTTCTCCGATATGCTGGTATCGAAAGGAGGCACCACCATCCTGACGGAGGTGCCGGAGATGTTCGGTGCCGAGACCATTCTTATGAACCGTTGTGCTAATGAAGCATTGTTTGAGAAAACAGTGGATTTGATCAATGATTTTAAGAATTACTTCAAGAGCCATAACCAGACGATTTACGAGAATCCTTCTCCCGGAAATAAAAAGGGCGGAATCTCCACGTTGGAAGATAAGTCCCTGGGATGTACTCAGAAGTCCGGCAGTGCCCCGGTTATGGGCGTGCTCGCTTACGGTGAGACGGTGAAGACAAAGGGCCTGAATCTGCTCAGCGCTCCCGGCAATGATCTGGTGGCATCTACGGCACTGGCGGCAGCAGGCGCCCACATCGTGCTTTTTACCACGGGAAGAGGAACACCTTTTGCCTCTCCGGTACCTACCATGAAGATTGCCACCAACTCCGCTCTGGCAGGCAAGAAGTCCAACTGGATCGACTTTAATGCCGGTGTGCTGGTGGAAGATAAGACGATGGAGGAGGAAGCAAAGAGACTGTTTGATTATGTGCTGGATGTGGCTTCCGGTACGAAAGTATGCAGCGAGGCAGCAGGCTTCCATGATATGGCGATTTTTAAGCAGGGAGTGACGCTGTAAGCACTGGGCAGATGGTGCAGCCTTTATGACTGCGTTCCGGCCAGATTTTTCAACTCCTCCACAAGAGCCATATCCTCTGCAGTGATTTTCAGATTGGAATTCAGGACTCTGCCGTCAGCGGTGGTAACGGTGATCTCCAGCACGCTTCCCTCTGTGATGGCTCCCTTGCTCAGAGCCTTGATAAAAGCAGGAAATTTCGGGTGTCTGCCGGTGAACTGGTCCCAGGCTTTCTTGATCTGAAGTAATTGTAATGGATTAAGATTGCTCATTTTGATTCTCCTATCTTTGGTGATACTATAAATAAATCGAAAACGGTTATATTACTATGTTTCTATATGGTAGTATAACCGTTTTGCTTGTCCCGGGCAAGAGTAAAATGCTGTATGGAGATGCTTTACAGTTGAGCCACAGGCATATTATAATATAATAAAGAAAAAGATGGAAAAGAGGAAACAATATGCAGTTAGGAATCCGAATTCATGATACGATAAAAATGCCGGTGGAAGAGCGTCTTGCCCACATCAGAAGTCTTGGCTTTACCTGCGGTCACCTGGCACCTGCCATGGTACTTGGCGATTATTCCGTTGCCGATGAGGCGTTGACCCCGGGCTATGCCATGTATTTAAAGAAGTTATTTGCCCAAAATGATCTGGACTGTGCTGTGCTGGGCTGTTACCTGAATCTGGCCAATCCCAATAAAGAACAGTTGGACAAGATTACCCATCGTTATCTGGCACATATCCGTTTTGCATCCTTGCTTGGATGTGGTGTGGTGGGAACGGAAACCGGTGCGCCCAACGAGACTTATACCCCGGTGCCGGAGTGTCACAGCGAGGAAGCATTTCAAACCTTTATCACCAACCTGCGACCGGTAGTGGAGTATGCTGAGAAGATGGGCGTGATCATCGGTATAGAGCCGGTATATCAGCATATCGTGTACAATGCAAAATGTGCAAGGACGATGTTAGATACCATTCAGTCCCCCAACCTGCAGATTATTCTGGATCCGGTGAATCTGCTGGATATCAGTAATTATGAAAAGGCAGAGGAAATAGTAGAGGAAGCAATTGAATTGCTGGGACCGGATGTGGCAGTGGTACATATCAAAGACTTTAAAGTAAAGGATAGCAGACTGATTTCAGTGGGAGCCGGGTTGGGACAGATGAACTATACCTCCCTGATGCGCTTTATGAAAGAGAGAAAGCCGTTCATCCATGCCACTTTAGAAAATACAACCCCTGAAAACCACATACAGTGTAAGGAGTTTATCCAAAAGCTGTATGATGAGGCGTGAGCCTGCGCCGGGAGAAGAAAATCACATAGGATAATTGTGAACTTTTACACATTGTTCACAAATTGTTTAGTATCAATACAGGCCTAAAGGTTGAATCTTAACAAAAAATCTGTTACAATAGACGTTAGGTTTGTGATAAGCTGTGTAAACGCAGCGGATTGTGAGGAAATATGAAAGTTGTTGAAAAAATATTTGGAACCCATAGCAGCAGAGAACTGAAGCGCATCATGCCTCTGGTGGATAAGATTGAAGCACTGCGTCCCACCATGCAGGCACTGAGCGATGAAGAACTCCGCGGTAAGACACAAGAGTACAAAAAGCGTCTGACAGAAGGTGAGACGCTGGATGATTTACTTCCGGAAGCGTTTGCTACCGTACGTGAGGCAGCAAAGAGAGCACTGAACATGGAGCATTACAGAGTACAGCTGATCGGTGGTGTGATCCTCCATCAGGGACGTATCGCTGAGATGCGTACAGGTGAAGGTAAGACTCTGGTATCTACCCTTCCTGCTTATCTGAATGCACTGGAGGGCAAGGGTGTCCATGTAGTAACCGTCAATGATTATCTGGCAAAGCGTGACGCCGAGTGGATGGGACAGGTACATGAGTTCCTGGGCCTGAAAGTAGGCGTAGTGCTTAACAGCATGACTCCGGAGGAAAGAAGAGCCGCTTATGCCTGTGACATCACTTATGTGACCAATAATGAACTGGGCTTTGATTATCTGCGTGATAACATGGCAATTTATAAAGAGCAGCTGGTGCTGCGTGATCTGCATTATGCCATCATCGATGAGGTGGACTCCGTTCTTATCGATGAAGCCAGAACACCGCTGATCATTTCCGGTCAGAGCGGTAAGTCTACCGCACTGTATGAGATGTGTGATCTTCTGGCAAGACAGATGCATCGCGGCGAGGATATGCAGGAGCTGTCCAAGATGGATGCCATCATGGGTATCGTGCAGGAGGAGACAGGAGACTTTGTTGTAAATGAAAAAGATAAGATTGTCAACCTGACTGCAGCCGGTATGGAAAAGGTAGAGCGTTTCTTCCATATTGAGAACTATGCGGATCCCGAGAATCTGGAGATCCAGCATAACGTGATCCTGGCGCTGCGTGCCCACAATCTGATGTTCCGTGATCAGGATTATGTGGTGAAAGATGACCAGGTACTGATCGTAGATGAATTTACCGGACGTATCATGCCGGGACGCCGTTATTCCGATGGTCTGCATCAGGCAATCGAGGCGAAGGAGCATGTAAAGGTTAAGAGAGAAAGTAAGACGTTAGCGTCTATCACATTCCAGAACTTCTTCAATCTCTTTGCCAAGAAATGTGGTATGACCGGTACCGCACTTACCGAAGAAAATGAATTCCGTGAGATTTACGGAATGGACGTAGTAGAGATTCCTACCAACAAGCCTGTTATCCGTAACGATTTACAGGATGCAGTATATAAGACCAAGGAAGAGAAGCTGCAGGCTATTGTTGCCGCAGTAGAGGAGGCACATGCCAAGAACCAGCCGGTACTGGTAGGTACCATCACCATTGAAGCCAGTGAAGAGATCAGCCGCAGACTGACCAGACGCGGTATTCATCACAAGGTGCTGAATGCGAAGTTCCACGAAATGGAAGCAGAGATCGTAGCAGATGCCGGTATCCACGGAGCCGTTACCATCGCTACCAACATGGCAGGACGTGGTACGGATATCAAGCTGGATGATGAGGCGAGGGCAGCAGGCGGACTGAAGATCATCGGTACGGAGCGTCACGAATCAAGACGTATTGACAACCAGCTGCGTGGTCGTTCCGGTCGTCAGGGAGATCCCGGAGAATCCAAGTTCTATATTTCCCTGCAGGATGATTTGATGAGATTGTTCGGTTCCGAGCGTCTGATCAACATGTTCAACACCCTGGGTGTTCCGGAAGGACAGGAAATCGAGCATAAGGCACTGACCAATGCCATCGAGACTGCCCAGAAGAAGATTGAAAATAATAACTTCGGCATCCGCAAGAATCTGCTTGAATATGACCGTGTCATGAGCGAACAGCGTGAGATCATCTACGATGAAAGACGCCGCGTTCTGAACGGAGAGAGCATGAGAGATGTCATCTACAAGATGATTACCGATATTGCCGAAAATTGTGTAGATATCAGTATTAATGATGATGCCGATGTGGAAGAATGGGATTTCAAGGAGCTGAACGCACTGCTTCTTCCCACCATTCCTTTACAGCCCGTGTCTGCTGAAAGAGTACAGAAGACTAAGAAGAACAGCTTAAAGCAGCAGCTGAAAGAAGAAGCTGTCAAGCTGTATGAAAGCAAAGAGGCAGAATTCCCGGAGCCTGAAGCCATCCGTGAAATCGAGCGTGTTATCCTGCTTAAGGTCATCGACCGCAAGTGGATGGATCACATCGATGATATGGATCAGCTGCGTCAGGGTATCGGCCTGCAGGCTTACGGCAACAGAGATCCTCTTGTAGAATATAAGATGAGCGGTTATGAGATGTTCGATGAGATGACCCAGAATATCAAGGAAGAGACCGTCCGCCTCCTGTTCCGCATCAAGATCGAGCAGAAGGTAGAGAGAGAACAGGTAGCCAAGGTAACCGGTACCAACAAAGACGATACCCTTGGCAAGGCCCCTAAGAAACGGGAAAATGCCAAAGTATACCCTAATGATCCCTGCCCTTGCGGCAGCGGCAAGAAATATAAACAGTGCTGCGGCAGAAAGTAGTTGGGCCCTTTTGCCTGAATTACATCGCAACGCAGTTATATGAGGAAAGAAGGTGACGTTAATTGGTAGAATTAGACCAGATGAAATCAGAAATTTTGACTTACGAAACTCCATTAGCGGAAGTGAGGGATTCACTTTGACCTGGCTAACAAGTCAAAGCGTATCGAAGAATTAGAAATGGAAATGGAGGCTCCGGGCTTCTGGGATGATCCGGATCGCTCCAATAAACAGATGAAAGTGCTGAAGAATCTGAAAGATACGGTAGGGGAATACCGTAAGCTGGAGACACAGTACGAGGATATCCTGACTCTGATTGAGATGGGATATGAAGAAAATGATGAAGATCTGGTAGCAGAGATTCGTGGGGAACTGGATGAATTTATCAGTGAACTGGAAGAACTCCGAATCGGCACACTTTTGTCAGGAGAGTATGATAAGAACAATGCCATCCTGAAATTAAATGCAGGTGCCGGCGGTACGGAGAGCTGCGACTGGTGCGGCATGCTGTATCGTATGTATACCAGATGGGCTGAAAGAAAAGGCTTTACAGTGGAAGTCCTGGATTATCTGGACGGAGACGAGGCAGGCATCAAATCGGTTACTTTCCAGGTAAACGGTGAGAATGCCTATGGATACCTGAAATCAGAGAAAGGGGTACACCGTCTTGTGCGTATTTCTCCTTTCAATGCCCAGGGCAAACGCCAGACCTCCTTTGTATCCCTGGATGTTATGCCGGATATCGAGGAAGATTTGGATGTGGAAATCGATGAGAAGGATCTGAGGATAGATACCTACCGAAGCAGTGGTGCCGGTGGACAGCATATCAATAAGACATCTTCTGCAATCCGAATCACGCATATTCCTACCGGAACCGTGGTTCAGTGTCAGAACGAACGAAGCCAGTTCCAGAATAAGGACAAGGCTATGCAGATGCTGAAAGCCAAGCTGTATCTGTTAAAGCAGGAAGCCAACGTAGAGAAGCTGTCTGATATCCGAGGTGAGGTCAAGGATATTGCCTGGGGTAACCAGATCCGTTCCTATGTATTGCAGCCCTATACCTTGGTAAAGGATCACAGAACCGATGTGGAGACCGGTAATGTGGATGCAGTGCTGGACGGTGCGCTGGATACCTTCATCAATGGATATTTGAAATGGATCAGTGTAAAGCATTGATGAATAGGAATCACCGGTCACATAAAATTTGATCGTAGCAGAAAATCATAAAGGACGTCCTTAAAGTCGTGAAGTGACTTGCGGGCGTCCTTTTATCACACGACTGAAATGAGGTGCCTAGATGAAAGTACAGGAAAGTAATTATATTGGTCAGAAAAAGCAGCTTTTAAAGAAGCTTCTGGCCTGTCTGCAGGAGGATTACCCTTATGTATCTGTTCTGGCGGTGGATTCTACAGCCAGAACTTACGGGGTATCCCGAAGAAATATGGGGGTAAGTGAAGAAGACCTATTAAGCGCAAGAGGATTCGTAGTCAGGGTATCAGACGGTGAGCATTATGCAGAATACTCCTTTGATTGTCTGGAGGAAGAGGGAATCGGTCAGATCTGCAGCCGTATCAGGGAACTGGTGGATGCTTCCGATGAGATCATGCCGGAAGGGATGCAGGAAAATACATACATTGCTTTAGAGGAAGATAAAGTTACGTTCAGTAAAAGTACAGAGTATGAAATCGACCCGCAGGCAATGGGTGATGACGAGATTTTGAACCACCTGCAGAAGGTAAGGGACAAAGGACTGGCTGTCAGCGATCAGATTCTGGACTGCAGAGTCCACTGTGTTTACCAGAAATATTCCAAGCTCTTCTTATCCGGGGCAAAGGAACTGGAGCAGAACGTAATGTGGATGACAGGCGCTGTTTCTCTGGCGGCTGCAAGAGGTGAGGAAATATTATCTGGGAATGGAGCCTACAGGGGATTATCGGTGTATCAGCATTCCGGTAGGAAATACCCCATTGGAAGAATTGAAGACAGGACCATACCTGCATGTAGTCAGGTTCTCTGATTTCCAGATGGACAGTTTCTCAGGACATTTCAGCGGTGAGATCAGGCTGGCTTACTGGTGTGACGGCGAGAACGTGATTCCGGTAACGGGAGGCGCCGTCAACGGAAGTATCTTAAAGGTGCAGAACAAAATGACCTTCTCCGCAGAACGGTATCGCAGCAGTGCCTACGAGGGGCCGCTGGCAGTCCGCATAGAAGGTCTTACACAGGAAGGTTAGTTACCATACACCCGGCAGAAGTGCCGGGTGAAATCACTATCTTTCTATTCAAGATAACCTCTCAACCTAAGATATTCTTTCAGGTAGGCAACGCATGCCTCATCTGACAAAACTCCCGTATTCAGACACAGATCATAGTTGTAGGGATTCTCCCATTCTTTTCCCGTATGATACTTATAATAGTCCCGGCGATACTTGTCGGTAGTCCGGATATGCTTCTGTGCTTCTTGCCGGGTGATGCCCAGACGCTGCATTTCTTTACTGATACACTGTTCCAGCGGTGCGTGGATGAACACCTTGATGACATTGGGGTTATCTCGCAGGATATAGTCGGCAGCTCTGCCGATACATATGTAGGATTCTTTCTCGGCAAGTTCTTTTAAGACCTTGGCCTGGAAATTAAACAGATTGGTATCTGAGATGAAGTCTCCGCTCTCCTTGGGAATCAGCTCACCGTGATATACTTTTTGGGAAATGCGGTAAAGCAGGCTTTTCTTGGTATGCTCATCTGCCTGGGCAAACAGGTCATAATTGATTCCGCTGTCCTGGGAAGCCAGCTTTAACAGGTCCTTATCATATACATCAATATTCAGTTCTTTGGCAAGTAATTTGCTGATGGTAGTAGCACGGCTGCCACAGGTACGGGTTACGGCGATTACAAATCTTTTCATAAACAGCCTCCTTCTTATTGACAATTTCTGGAAATGATATTATAGTGTTCCTATTCAGACATACTATCACAGGTGGATGAAGAAGTAAAGTAGGAGGTTTGAAAAAATGAAAAAATCATTGGAAAATTATACAGGGGCCAACCGTCTGGACAATGTGTGTTTTTCTGCCATCAGAGTCGTGTTGGACAGAGCGGCAGCACTGAGAAGCGAAGGACACAGGGTCATTCCTTTGAGTGCGGGGGAACCGAACTTTAATACACCGGAGCCGATCAAGCAGGCAACGATTCAGGCAATAGAGAATAATTTTACCCATTATGGCTCTAACAGGGGACTGCCCAGACTGCGTGAAATTCTGGCAGATTCCGTAAAAGAGGAGCTGGGGGTAAGCTACAACCCGGCAACGGAGATTCTGATTACCTGCGGCGGAGCGGAGGCACTGAACAATGCGGTGCTTTCCATTGTAGATGAAGGCGATGAAGTCATTATTTTTACGCCCTCCTTTGTGACTTATCAGAATCTGGTGGAGATGTGCGGCGGTATCTGCGTGAATCTGCCTCTGCGTCCGGAAAACGGATTTCAGATTGATCTGAAGGAACTGGAGGCTGCGATTACCGACAAGACGAAGCTGATCATCCTGAACAATCCCAACAATCCTACGGGAGCAGTATATTCAAGAGAAAGTCTGGAAGGAATGTGTAAGCTGGCAAGAGAGCATGATCTGTTTGTATTATCAGACGAAATGTACAGTAAACTTTTATATGAGGGGAGAGAGTTCTGTTCTGTAGTATCCTTCCCGGGAATGAAGGAGAGGACCATTCTGGTAAACGGTTTTTCCAAGACATATGCCATGACCGGATGGAGAGTCGGTTATATTCTTGCTGATGAGAAGTTACTTACACCGATCATGAAAGTACATCAGTATTCCAGCACCTGCTGTCCTACCTTTATCCATGTGGGACTGGCAGATTCCATGATGCTGCCCAAAACACAGAAATGTGTGGAGGAGATGGTGGAGGAGTTCAGTGTCCGCAGGCAGCTTTTGCTTGCAGGGCTGGATCAGATTCCGAAGCTCAGTTATGTAAAGCCCTACGGTGCGTTTTATGTGATGGTGGACGTATCTGCTACCGGCCTCACCGGCCAGGAATTTGCTTCCAGACTGTTAGAGGAAAAGTATGTGGCGACCGTGCCTGCTGTGGCGCTTGGAAAGGAATGCGTGGATTTTGTCAGAATATCCTATGCAGCCGGCAGGGATGACATCCGGGACGGACTTGAGAAGATTGCTGAATTTGTAAAGGAATTGGAAGGAGCGGGTGCATGATGAAGAGGGTGCTGGTGACAAGCAGTGAATATGCAGCGGGTAACAGAGAGGCGGTGCAGTCTGTCATTGACAGTTATGATTATGAGGTGATCTTTCATAACGGAAGGGGTCCTATGAAGGAGCAGGAGATCATAGAGGAAATCAATGAAAAGGAATGTGAGGGGCTGCTGGTTTATCTGAGTAAGGATGAGGTAACGGAGAAAGTAATTGACAGCTGTCCCGGCCTTAAGGTCATCAGCCGCCATGGTGTGGGAATGGACAATATTGCCGCAGCGTATGCCCGGGAAAAGGGAATTCAGGTGGTGAATACCGGCAACTCCAAAGATTATGAGGCGGTTGCGGATCTTTGCATTGCCTATATTCTTGATCTGGCCAGAAATATCAGAAGCTTTGACAGGGACCTAAAGCAGGGTATCTGGGACAGAAGCGTATTGCAGCATAACGTGACGGGAAGCACCCTGGGCATCATAGGGTTCGGAAGAATCGGTCAGGCTGTTGCAAGGAGAGCGCTTGGCTTTGGCATGCGGGTACTGGTGTGCCATACCAAAAAAGGGCCTGATGGTAATAATCAGGCAAAAGATGAAGAGCAGTCCTTTGCCGGCGGCAGTGTCCGGATCGTATCGAAGGAAGAACTGTTACAGGAAAGCGATTATGTGACGCTTCAGTGTGTGGTGACGCCGGAAACCACAGGGTTGATCGGAGAAGAGGAGCTTGCCATGATGAAACCTGAGGCATGCCTGATCAATACCGGTCGGGCCGCTCTGGTGAACCAACAGGCCCTCTTAAAGGCGCTGAAAGAACGCACGATTCGGGCTGCAGCGGTGGATGTATTCACGGTGGAGCCTACTACACAGGATCCCCTTATGACAAGCGGACTTAATAATCTGATCGTAACGCCCCACATCGGCATTTTTACCGAGGAGACACTCAGAGAGATTGATATGCTGGCGATGGACAATATGTTGTCTGCTTTGCAAAAGCTTGATAATTCTGATCGAGATATTCCTGACAAAAGGTATAGAATAACTGGGCCTGCCGGGAAAGATACCCCTGTTTTCTTTTGACCATAAGCAGGGAGATGTTAAAATAGGGAGACAGCAGCGGGCGGTATGACATGGACTCATAAGGGTGCCCGGTATAGGTGGTATAGGGGATGAGGGCAATGCCGAGTCCCTTGGCTGCCCATGCCAGGCTGGTGGACATATCGTGGGAAGCACATTTGATATACGGCGTAAAGCATTCCTGAAGGCAGGCCTGGGTAAATAATTCCTGAAATCTGCCGGAGATCAGGATGGGCAGGTCTTGCAGCATGGGAATCGTAACAGCATCTTCCGGAAAGGAAAAAAATTCCTTTTGGTAAGCAACAATCATTTTTTCGCAGTGGAAGGCATAAGCATCCAACTGCGAGCCGATACAGCAGGGAGCACGGACAAATGCCACATCAAGGACACCGCTTTCCAGGTCATGCAAAAGGTCATCGGTGCTGCCCTCTGTGATCTGAAAAGAAACAGAAGGGTACCTTTGGCTGAAATCGGCCAGGGTACCGCCCAGCAAAGAGGTGGACAGAGAAGGCAGGAGGCCGAGACGGAGTGTGCCTCCCTGCAGTTTGGTGATATCCTCCAATTCTTTCCGGACATTTTTCTCCAGAGCAAGCATCTGTTTTGCCTGCCTGTATAAAGCTTCTCCTGCCCTGGTCAGTGACATCTGCCTGGAAGTCCTGACTAAAAGCTGACAGCCGAGCTCTTTCTCCAAATCTTTTAACTGTGCACTCAGTACCGGCTGACTGACATAAAGCTTTTGTGCTGCTCCCGTAAATGATTTCTGTTCAACGATTTCCACAAAGCCTCTCAAATGACGTAAATCCATATTTTGCCCCCTATGATACCAGAAATTGCCGCGTACTTCGTGCATGCATGGCCTTTTCATCTCAGTATCTATAAAAATTTCATATAGTTTCTATTTGAACTATATATTTTACAAATATTAAAACTTATACTATGATACATATCGAAAGATGTCAAGACAAATATTACAGTTGATATAGTAAGGAGGTTCCTATGAAAGTAGTGGTAGTAGGCGGCGGCTGGGCCGGATGTGGTGCAGCATATTGTGCCGCAAAGAATGGAGCAGAAGTAGTATTATTGGAGCGGGCAGACAGCCTGCTCGGTACCGGCCTGGTTGGCGGTATTATGAGAAATAACGGCAGATTTACTGCCACAGAAGAAATGATAGCCATGGGCGGTGGTGATCTTTTTAAAGTCATTGACAGTACCTGCAATCATGTGAACGTGGAATTCCCGGGGCATAAGCATGCAAGCCTTTACGATATTGCCAGGACACCGGTGGCAATCACCAACTATCTGGCAGAGCAGGGTGTGGAGATTCACTTAAAAGAAAGAGTCACCAAGGTACAGAAAAGCGCAGACCGCTTGCTTGCCGTAGAGACTGCTTCCGGCAACGTGTATGAGGGAGATGTCTTCATTGATGTGACCGGTACGGCAGGTCCCATGAACAATTGTGCGAAATACGGAAACGGCTGCTGCATGTGCGTCCTCAGATGCCCGGCTTTCGGAGGCAGGGTCAGTCTTGCAGGCCTGTGCGGTGTGAAAGAGATCACAGGGCAGAAAGCCGATGGCTCCATTGGGGCTATGAGCGGTTCCTGTAAGCTTTTCAAAGAGTCACTGGCGCCTGAAATCGTGAAAGAACTGAATGAAAAAGGCGTGGTGGTAGTACCGCTTCCTAAGGAACTCATAGAAGATCACCTTTCCATGAAGGCATGTCAGCAGTACGCATTGAAAGAATTTGCTGAGAATATCGTTCTTTTGGATACAGGTCATGCCAAGATGATGACACCTTACTATCCGTTGGAAAAGCTCCATAAGATACCGGGATTTGAAAATGCCAGATATGAAGATCCTTATGCGGGAAGCCAGGGAAATTCCATGAGATATTTTGACATGTCTCCCAGAGAGGACAGCCTGAAGGTCATCGGTATGGATAACCTGTTCTGCGGCGGTGAAAAGGCCGGATTGCTGGTAGGTCACACAGAAGCATTGGTAACGGGTATTCTGGCAGGCTATAACAGTGTAAAATATGCAAAAGGCGAAGAACTACTGGTTTTGCCCAGAGAGACTGCCATCGGAGAAGCCATCAGCTATGTAAATGAGATGATGAAGACGCCGGAAGGTGCCGGCAAGAAGTATACCTTCTCAGGTTCGGTGCTGTTCGAACACATGAAAGAGCTTAACTTGTATACCACGGATATTCCTGAGATCTGTGCACGCATTGAGAAGCTTGGACTGACAAATGTATTTGGAGCATAAAAAAGACTGCCCTTCAGGCCAAAAGCCGGAGGGCAGTTTTGCAGTCTGCGGTTACGACAACAGATGTAGTTACGATAACAGGTGATTCTCAAGCAGTGTGATCTCATTCTGCAGCATCGCCTTGAAAATTTCCACCAGATTAGCATTCTGGGAGTAAAGACAGGCGGGATTCTCCGTCTTGGTAATGTGTCCTGTCAATACTTTGGCGGTATCCACGATCAGTCGGATCTGTCCGTCACCTTTGGGGGTTATATAGGTAGTGGCCCCTTCCAGGGTGTAGCTCCTGTCGGTCAGAATCACGATTTTCAGTCCCTCATCAATTTTGGCGGTGAGACAGGGTTCGATCTTTGCCAGAAGATGATATGGCACAGATACGTAGATACGCAGGGTTGCGTTCAGAAGAAGCGTCACCAGCTTGTTCATGATGTTCTCTTCTCCGCGAATGGTAATATAACCCTGGGTATCCTCTTTATGCACAGGCAGGTTGGGCAGGATGGTCTGCTGCAGATTCTGCATCCTGCGAATCAGATTATTGGAAAATTCCAGGAAAGGCACTGCAGTATATTTGACCACAGATTCTTCCTGAACGTAGGCTGCGCCTTTCTCTACCAGGCTGGCCAATGTGATATAAGTGTTGGATCTGGAGATGCCGGTACTTTTGGCTACCTCATATCCCGTCTGTGCTCCCTGCTCCAGAAGGGCCAGGTAGATGGAAGATTCATGTTTTGTCAGTCCAAGTCCCATTAACTGTTCGATAATACTTGTCATTTTGACGGTGTCCCCTTTGTATTTAGTAATATAAAGATACCATAGAAATGCCCCAAAGTCAAAAAAATAAAATTAAGTGTTGACATAGTGGTTCTATTTAGGTATAATCATCACAATCAATAACAGATGTGGTTTGAAGAGAGCGAAGAGGCTAAAAAGTGCCTTTTCGCTCTTTTCATTTCCCGGGAAATATAAGATTCCCGGGAAATACAAGATTCCCGTCTGGGTTAAAAGAGGTGTTACCATGAAAGAGGAAAAAATACTGTCAGTTAAGAACTTATGTACATCTTTTTATTTGAGAGAAGGAGAAGTGAAAGCGGTAGATGATGTCAGCTTTTCCATGAATAAGGGAGAGGTACTGGCACTGGTAGGAGAAAGCGGAAGCGGCAAATCTGTGACAGCCCTTTCTCTCTTAAAGCTGGTTCCCTGGCCTCCCGGAAAAATAAAGTCAGGAACGGTTACTCTGGATGGAGAAGTGATTTCCGACTACTCAGCCAAGCAGATGAAAAATATTCGGGGTAAGGGAATCGCAATGATCCTGCAGGAGCCCATGTCTTCCCTGAATCCTTCCCAGAAGATCGGGGCACAGATCCAGGAAGCGCTGGAGATCAACCAGGGGCTGAAGGGGGAAACGGCCAAACAGAAAGCCATCGAGATGCTGAATCTGGTAAGAATCCCTTCTCCGGAAAAAAGATATCATAATTACCCTCACGAGCTTTCCGGTGGTATGAAGCAGAGAGTCATGATCGCCATTGCACTGGCATGCAGGCCCAAGCTTCTGATCGCAGATGAGCCCACCTGTTCCCTGGATGTGACCATTCAGGCACAGATTCTTCGCCTGATGAAGCAGCTTCGTACAGAAATCGATACTACCATTCTTTTCATTACATCAGATCTGGGAATTGTGGCAGAAATGGCGGACAGAGTTGCCATCATGTATGCAGGACAGATGGTGGAGATCTGTGATGTGTTTACCTTATTTGACAGACCGGCCCATCCTTATACGGCAGGCATTGTAGAATCCGTGGAAGACATGAAACAGGGAGAGAAGCTGAAGATCATCGAGGGAGATCCGCCTCACCTCTTACATCTTCCGGAGGGCTGTAAATTCCATCCCAGATGCAAGTGTTGTCAGGAAATCTGTAAGACAAAAGAGCCCGGCTATCAGGATATCGCAGGAGACGGCAGCCACTATGTAAGATGCCATTTCCCGCTGCAGTATGAGGACTTCCCGTTGCAGAATGAAGAACAATAGGAGGAAAAAGTTATGGGAATGAAAAAGTATATTATCAATAGATTGTTCTTTACGATATTCGTGGTATTCGGCATTTCCATCATGGTATTTTTCATCACACACATGATCGGTAATCCTGTAGATATGCTCCTTCCGCTGAACGCAACACAGGAACAGAGAGCTCTGATGGAACAGAAGCTTGGTCTGGATCAGCCCCTGTTGGTTCAGTTAAAAGATTATTTGTTTAATATTGTAAAACTTGATTTTGGAACTTCCTGGTGGCAGAACGTTGACTGTATTGATCTGATCCTGGATGTGTTACCGGATACTTTGATCCTGGTGGCGGCAGCTATGGTGATTGCCTGTGTGGTAGCCATTCCGCTGGGAATCCTGGCAGCTTACAGACCCGGTTCTTTCCTGGACAGACTACTTTCCGGGGCTTCTACCGTAGGTATCTGTCTTCCTCCGTTCTGGATCGGTCTGATGTTGATGCTTGTATTTGCAGTTAAGCTGGGATGGTTCTATACATCAGGAAGCGGTACCTGGAGACATCTGGTACTTCCGGCAGTTACCCTTGCATGTTGTCCCATGGGGCACCTGGCTCAGATCGTCAGATTTGAAATGATCCAGCAGTTAGGTTCCATGTACGCTACTACTGCAAGAGCAAAGGGTGTCTCCGAGATGGGTGTCCTGTTCAAGCATGCGTTCCGCAATATCCTGACAGCTTCCATCACCATGATCGGTGCAGACTTCATTGATCTGATGGCAGGAACCAGTGCTACAGTCGAGACCGTATTTGGCTGGAACGGATTCGGTAAGCTGATGACAGGTACGATTAACAATCTGGATTTCCCGCTGCTTCAGGCAGAAGTATTTTTTGTATCCATTATGGTGTGTATGGTGAACCTGCTGGTAGATATTCTCTACGCTGCATGTGATCCCCGCATCAGATATTAGGAGGAAGGCTCATGAGCAAAGCTAAAAAAGTTGGATTTTTCAGAAGATTTAAACACAATAAGGGGGCACTGGTGGCTATGATCATTCTGCTGCTTCTTGTGATCGTCACTATTTTTGCTCCGGTCTTTGCTACCTATGATCCGGCTAAGACCAGCCTGAAAGATATTAAATCAGCACCAACACTCGTCTCAGAGGATGGAGGCATTCCACATTTCCTGGGAACGGACCAGTTGGGACGTGACATTTACAGCCGCCTTGTCTATGGAGCCAGAGCTACCTTGAAAATTGCTTTCTCCGTTACGGCCATTGGTTCTGTGATCGGAGTCATCCTTGGGCTCATTGCAGGATATTTCGGAGGCTGGGCGGACATGGTCATCATGAGAATCGTGGATGTATGGTCTTCTTCCCCTACTTTCCTGGTGTCTCTGGCACTGGTTATGGTGCTCGGCCCAGGTGAGACAACGCTGATCATCGCATTCGTATTCAGCAGCTGGACACTGTTCTGTAAGATGGCCAGAAGTCAGGTATTGACAATTCGCGGTTCTACCATGGTAGAGTCAGGGCAGGCTATCGGCGCCAGCACAAAGAGAATTCTGTTCCGCCATATTGTACCTAATATTATCTCTCCTTTGATCACTACGTTCGTCATGCAGCTGGCCAACTTTATCAATGCAGAGGCGAATCTCAGTTTCCTGGGTTTTGGCGTACAGGCACCCAGCACTTCCTGGGGATTAATGATCGGTGATGGTAAGCAGTACATAACAAATGCCTGGTGGATCGTATTATTTCCCGGCCTTATGATCGGTATTACGGTATTGTGCCTGAATCTGGTCGGTAACTGGATCCGTGAAGAATTCGATCCGTTGTCCGTCAAACTGTAAAACCGTTAGAAAGGGGCAAGAGAAAGATGGCAGAAGAAAAGAAGACACCATTGGTATCGGTGAGATACCTGAAAAAATATTTTCCCATCGGCGGAGGGCTGGTGAAGAAAGCAACCTCCTTCGTCCATGCAGTAGACAATGTCAGTTTTGATATTTATGAAAAGCAGACTCTTGGTGTGGTAGGTGAAAGCGGCTGCGGCAAGACCACCCTGGGACGTCTGGTTCTGAAGCTGTTACCCAGAACCGGAGGAGATATTTATTTTGAGGGCGAGAACATTGCATATTTTCACGGGGAGCAGGAGACTGCATTTCGTGAGAAGGCTCAGCTGATCTTCCAGGACTCCTTCAGTTCTTTTGACAGCAGGGATACGGTAGAAAAAATCATTGCAGAGCCCCTGGTAGTTCATAAAATGGCAAAGGGCAGTGAACTGGAGGACAGAGTCGCTCATCTGCTTAAGACAGTAGGTTTAAAACCGGATATCATGAAAGAATATCCCCATACCCTGGCAGCAGGTCAGAAGCAATGTGTGGGCATAGCCCGTTCCATCGCCCTGAACCCCAAATTCGTAGTGGCAGATGAACCCATATCAGCACTGGATGTATCGGTTCGAGCCATGGTACTGAACCTGATGAAGGAGCTGCAGGAATCCAATAATCTGACTTATATGTTCATTTCCCATGATATCAGGGTAGTCAGATGGCTTTCCTCTCACATAGCGGTGATGTATCTTGGAAAAATGGTAGAATACGGCGAGACGGAGGAGATTTTCAAGCATCGTCTGCATCCTTATACGGAAGCGCTGCTCTGTGCGGTGCCCATTGAACATCCCAGAGACCGCGACATTAAGAGAGAAATCCTTCTGGGTGAGGTTCCTTCCCCTGTGGATCCTCCGGCAGGCTGCAGATTTGCGGCAAGGTGTAAATATGCTACCGACAGGTGCCGTATGGAGACTCCGGAACTGGAAGAACGTACCCCGGGACATTTCGTGGCATGCTTCGCTGATTTCCATGGGGAGTCAGAGATTAAATAACAGGCATGTATTCGATCGGTTTCGGCCGGCGTTTACATAGATGGTGCTGCCCGGTCTTTGGGCAGCTGCCAAATCTTATTTTGAGGAGGAAAAAGCATTATGAAGAAATGGAATCTTGTATTAGCAGGAGTACTGGCTTGTGCCACCGTACTCACAGGCTGCGGCAGCACTTCAGGAACAAACAGCCAGGCAGTAACAACAGGCACAAACGACAGTGTGGAAGCGAGTGCAGCAGACAAGACATCTACAAGTGATAAAGACTCTCTGGTAGTAGCACTGCAGGGCGAACCGTCTACACTGGATGCGCAGTATGCTGACGACACCAATATGTTCTGGGTAACCTGGCAGATCAATGAGCCACTGGTGATGTTTAACGGTGATACTCTGGAAATCGAACCTGTGCTTGCTACAGAATGGACCAATGTGGACCAAACCACATGGCAGTTTACCATCAGGGAAGGCGTTAAGTTCCATGATGGCAGCGATTTTACAGTAGAGGATGCGGTATATTCTGTGAACCGTATTGTAGACCCTGCATATGGATCCCAGTTTGCCAGCGACTTTTCTACCATTGTTTCGGCAGAGGCAGTAGATGATAAGACCTTTACCATTACTACCAATGGTCCTGACCCGATTTTGTTACAGCGTCTGACCAAGCTGTATATGGTAGACAAAGAAACAGTAGACGGTAAGTCTAATGAGGATCTGGTAAGTGTAGCTAACGGTACCGGCCCATATAAATTTGTTGCATGGGAAAGAGGAAAGCAGATTGACCTGGCAGCCTTTGATTCTTACTGGGGAGATGCTCCTGCGATTACCAACATAACCTTCCGTTTCATTGAGGAAGCAAGTACGCGTGTCTCCGCTCTGCAGACCGGTGAGATCAATATTGCAGTGAATATGCTGCCTGAATACGTAGAACAGCTGCCTCAGGTAGTAACCGGTGAAGGTATGGAGAATTACTTCATGAGATTCAATACCACCAGCGGTATTATGGCAAATGCTGATTTAAGACTGGCATGTAACTATGCAATCGATAAAGAAGGTATTGCAGAATCCCTGTTTTTGGGCTATGCTACTCCTGAACCCGGTCAGATTGCCAGTGAAGGTACAACCGGATATACTTCCGGCCTGGAAGCTTATCCTTATGATGTAGAGAAAGCAAAAGAGCTGATTGCAAAGTCCGGCTATAATGGAGAAACCATTGAACTGGTTTCCGAGAAAACACGTTGGACCAAGGACGGTGAAGTGACAGAGGCTGTAGCTGCCATGCTTCAGGAAGTCGGCCTGAATGTAGAAGTAAAATTCGTAAGCTGGAATGAATGGCTGGATATCCTGTTTGACAAGTCCAAGACTCCTGACCTGATGTTCAGTTCCACTTCCAATGAGTTCCGTGATGTTGACCGTATTCTGTCCAGTCAGGTACACAGCAGCGGTACTCAGAGTGCAATGGCAAATGACGAATACGATGCTTTGATCGATGAGGCACGTACCGAGATGGATGCCGAAAAGAGACAGGCTATTTACGATGACCTGAACACAAGACTGTATGATGATCCGCCTAAGCTTTATCTGGTATCTGTAGATGAACTGCACGGAGCGTCTGCAGATCTGAACTGGAGCATCCGTAAGGATTGCAGGGTTTATTTCAAGTTTCTTTCTTATAAATAAAGAGACCGATTCAGCGAAAAGATAAAAAGGAAGAGCAAAGAGCCGCACCGGGGATAGTTTGTCCGCCCGGTGCGGCATTGCCCGGTAATGGAGGTGATTGGTTTGCACAATGATATAGTGTTTGAGTGTGCTTTTTATGGGAGAGGGGTACGTAAGATGGGTTGCCTGTATTTTCGACCTGCGGGATGTGAGGCTGAGGACATGGAACTTTATTTTGCAGCCTACTATTTATGCAGACTGCTTGCGGGGAGGGAGATTACGCTGCAGACAGCCTGTGAGATTCAGAAAGCATGCGGAGAGATCGGGAAGATAAGGGAGGCGGCAGAAACCGGGAAGGTGAGAATTGAGAATGTGGATGTGGCCATCGTGCCTTATCATGCCAATTGGACCTGCGGACTAAGCGCATCCATGCTGCTTGGCAGGAATGAGAAGTTCCGGTTGGGGCAGATCGGTTTCGGCTGGGTTTTTAAGAATAAGAAGAAGCTTGCACTTTGTTCCAGACTGTCGGTATATGCCCTTTATGATACGTTAATGAAAGTCAGAAAGCAGGATGAAATACTGAAAAATAGACTGGATGGACTTTATGAAAGAATTGCTGTGCTGGAGTTGGGGAAGGATCTTTATCTCGGAAATGTTGCTTCCTGTGCGCAGAAGCTTTATAATGGCATTATAGCAACCGAAAACGGTAAAAAAATGTAAGGACGGAGGCAAGGCTATGTCTGCTTTAAATGATGTGATTGAACTACAGGTAATTATTTTCCTGATTATGCTGGTGGGAGTCATTCTTACCAAAAAGAATATCATAACGGCGCAGGGAAGGAAATGTCTGACGGATTTGTTAATCGATGTCTTTTTGCCCTGCAATATTATCTGTTCCTTTATGATAGAGATGAATCAGGAGATCCTGAAATCTACAGTCATTGTACTGCTTGTGGCATTGGGGATACAGATTGTGTGTTACCTTTTGGGCAAAGTCATTTACTGGTTTGCTCCCAAATCCCAGAAAATGGTATTACAGTATGCCACCATGTGCTCCAATGCCGGCTTCATGGGCAATCCCATCATAGAAGGAATTTACGGCTCCCAGGGACTGCTCTATGCTTCGGTTTACCTGATTCCTTTGCGCTTCTTCATGTGGTCGGCAGGGCTCTTTTGTTTTACGAAAAGCAGCTTTAAGGACGCACTGAAAAAGCTGGCAGTGCATCCCTGTATCATTGCGGTGTGGATTGGCTTTGCATTTATGTTTTCCCAGTGGACGCTGCCCACAGCTGTGTATCGAACACTGAAATATTTAAGCGGCTGTACACTGCCTGTGTCTATGCTGGTCATAGGTTCTATTCTGGCAGGTGTGCAGATTAAGAGTATCATCAGTAAGATGACATTATATTATACAGGAATTCGCCTTTTGGCCATTCCGCTGATCACGCTTTTAGTGTGCCGTCTGTTTAACCTGGACAGTCTGGTAACCGGCGTGTCAGTCATCCTGGCAGGTATGCCTGCAGGAAGCACTACGGCTATTCTGGCAGAAAAGTATGATGGGGATGCGGCATATGCATCCAAGATCGTATTTCTGTCAACACTGCTTTCCCTTGTCACCATTCCTATTTTGTTCTGGCTGGTATAAGGGTCTGCATATATTTAAGTTGATAAAAAAGCACTGTCACATCATTCTCGGGAATGAACAGACAGTGCTTTTGCTCTGTGCCCGGCGGCACGTGCTTCTATATCAGTCTAACAATAATGGGGCGGATTGATGCAGCTCTCAATATATTCCAGGAGCTGATTCATTCCGAATACCGGTACACCGGAAAGATCCTGGATCAGTCCGGTAAAAGGTGCAAAGTTGGCACATTCCAGAATAATGGCGCCGGTATCAGGATGCTTTTCCATGTGCTCATTGGTCATATCGGTAATGCATTGCTTTAAGATCAGCAGATCCTCTTCCAGGTGATCGCCGATGAAGAGTTGGCTGAACGGGGAATCCTCCGGCATACCGCTGACGATGACGGGAATATCCTTGGAGGACCAGCCGGCCTGATGAAAGTATTCTTCGCTGATGACAGCGGGATTCTCTGTGAAAATAGCAATTTTCAGATCACGGTTCATCATGGTATGTACCATGGGGGCTAACATCAGTGTAGAGGTAAATACCGGGATATGTACGGAATCTGCAAGCTTTCTCTGGAAGCCTGCCAGGAAGTCGCAGCTGGTAGTGATGGCTTTACAGCCTTCCGCTTCCAGGCTCTGTGCGGCATCAATAAAAGGCTGCAGCAGTTCTTTTTCTATATTCTTTTCTGTGATGGGGCCCCTGGTTATATTCCTGACGGTACGGTAGCGTACATGGGTTCTGAATGTGTTGGCATTGCCGATATCCCCTACGATTCTAGGAAAAACAGTATCTAACATCAGAATACCGATATCCTGTCCATAATTTGTATATCCACCTACTAATCTCATAATGAATGGCACCTCCTTGGTGGTTCTTTTTAGAAAGAATATCACAGGAGAAGGGTGGTGTCAAAGCATTTTGGGGAAAGAAAATACTTGTAGACAAAATGTAGGCGGCATAGTACAAACTGTCCATCAAAAAGCAAAATAGTCGTGAAACAGCAGTGCCATGGACATGTAAATCCGTGCATAATAATCTTCGAGATTTAAGTTGCTCAGTTCCCGTATTTTATCAAGACGATTAAGCAGTGTATGTCTGTGGATATACAGGCGCTTGGCCGTTCTGGTCACGTTACAGTTCTCGGCAAAATAAAGTCGCAAGGTCTGGGTGTAATTCGTCTCGTTGATTTTGTCATAGTTTAAGAGAAGCTGTAACGGCTGATTATCCAATACCACAGAACGCTGGTTGTGATGCAGGGTATCCAGCATTTTCAGGAAAGGGATATTTTGGTAATAACAAAGCCCCCTTCTGGCTCCCATAGAAGCTAACAATTCTGTACATTCCTGAAGGTGAGAGACGATAAGCGTCAGACTTTCCATGTTTGGCAGTTGGTCTGCACCCACGTAAAAATGGATCCCCATTCGTTCTGAGAGGAGGGTCAGCTCGATGTTCAGAGTATATAAAAGGGCGGTGTAAGGCGTATCATTGGATACGGCCATCAACAGATAAGTATCCTGGTCAGAACCGTGACAGGTACACACCAGGGTCTCAGAAGTCAGGAAAGAACGCAGCTTCTGAATATGCGGCATAAGTGCGGCACCGGTAGAAAGGGTATCCTGAGTGGGGCGTATCATAAGCAAAAGTGTGATTGTCTTATCTGTAAAAAAAAGATCTGAGTGTTCACGGATATCTTCTTTGAAGGCTTCTAACAGGGCAGTCTGGTCCGGCGAAGCTCCTGATAGTTCTTTTTGACCATGGATGCGCTGAATCAGGATGTGGAGAATCTCCGAAAAAGTTTTGTGGCTTGGGATGGTAAGGACGGGAAAGCCTTCTTTATCAGCCTGCAGACGTATATATTCAGGAATCTCCTGAATATAATATCCCAGCTGTACTGCCATTCCGCTGACGCCTTTTTCTTTTAACTGTGATATTAAACCTGCATGCAGATCCTCACGGTCCAGCTGATACCCGGTGGTAATGAGAAGCTCTCCCTTTTCTACGGATTCCGGAGCATCCAGAATCTCCATGACATTGACCCAGGTGATTTCTGCTGCCAGTCCGGTTTTCCCTGCGATCAGGTGGGCTGTCCCTAATAAATTTTCATCCAGAATGGTTTGTACCGTTAAGCTCATGGCTTCACCTCCTTAAATTAAAGTCATTATATCCTTTGTTCGACAAATTGTCCAGTCATTCAGGAAAAAACGGTACATTCAGGCAGTTGCGCAAAGTTTGTCATTTCGATATGATAAGAGCAAATCAACAGCACCAAGGAGGTACGATGATGGCTAAGAAAGTACTGGTGACAGAACCAATAAATGAAAAAGGAATAGAGTATCTGAAAGAAAATGGTTATGAAGTGATCATGGGAAGCGGACCGGAGCAGGAGACGCTGATCCACGAATGTGCCGATTGTGACGGGGCATTGACCAGAAACGGAAAGTTTACCCGCTATGTGTTAGAACATTGTCCCAAGCTGAAAGTAGTGGCTATGCATGGTGTAGGCGTGGACTGCATCGATGTAGAAGCAGCTACGGACTTAAAGATACAGATTACCAATGCGGCAGAATCCAATCAAAGCTCTGTGGCAGAGTATGCCATCGGGTTGATTCTGATGTTAGCCAAGCGTTCTATTGACTATAATAATAGGATGAAGCTTGGCGAAATGAATGAGGTTCGCAAGGTCTACGGCAACGATGTACAGGGTAAGACGCTTGGTATCATCGGCATGGGAAATATCGGAAGCCAGGTGGCGAAAATGGCTTCGTTCGGACTACATATGAAAGTAATCGGCTATAATCGCCATATTCAGGGTGTTCAGGAGACGGAGTTCGGAATTCTTACAAATGACATGCAGCAGGTCATTTCTTCGGCAGATTTTCTTTCCCTGCACCTTCCCGGAGGCAGCTCCACCAGACATTTGATTGGTGAAAAGGAACTTTCCTGGATGAAAGAATCTGCTTTCCTCATTAACACCGGAAGAGGAGAAGTGATTGATGAGGAAGCGTTGATCAGGCTGCTTAAGGAGGGGAAGATCAGAGGGGCAGCCCTGGACGTATTTGAGGGCAACCTGCCCAAAGCGGACAATCCATTACTTTCCATGGAGAATGTCATTGTGACACCTCATACCGCAGCATTTACAACAGAAGCGCTGGAACGCATGGCTTATCAGGCAGCACTTGGGGTGGTTGAGGTACTGGAAGGAAGACCCGTGACATATCCTGTAAATAAGATTCATGATAACTTTGAGGAAAATAAGAGCATTGCGGCAATCATGAATTATTACAGGTATGAGTTCCCACAGAAAAAGTGACGATGCTTCAGGAAAACAGAAGATGCTGTAGCAGAAGAGCGCGCAATCAGTTTCCTGCTACAGCACATTAATTATTTTTCACGAATCATACGTTCCCGAAAGGCTGCCTCCGTGATGTTCATCCGTTTGGCGGCATCTTCCGGCTTGAGAATACCGTCTTTGACGAGAGAACTGAGCGTCATAAAACTGCCCTTATCCATGCCTTTTTGCATGCCCTTATTCATGCCTAATTTCAGTCCGCGCTTCAGACCCCTTTTTGTTGCAACTTCTTCTACATAATCACTATAATTACACATAATATTAACCTCCTTTTCCATGTCATATGTTAGAGCAATGCCAAATTCTTCCCGGAGAATTGTTTTTTTCTTATCAGCAGTTATTTCTTTGGAAAACAGAACATCCAATAATCTTAACAAATCGCATGTTACATTTTCATACGGATTTCCCAGACAAATCAGTATAATAGTCATCAGATCATAATTACTTTTAGGAAACTTGGAAACACCTACGAGATGCCGTTCTGTCAGCTGATACAAATTGATGGTATTCTGTCGCCTTTTGGGCGGATGAATACAGATCCAGACAGAGTACACTTTTTTCAGCTTCTCGTAATGAGAGGATGCAAATTCCGTACCATACTGAGCCGAAATCTGCCGTCCACCATAGTAAACTCCCCGCTTAATGAGCGGATATCCCGGATAAAAGTTGTTTTGAGCCTCAACATTGATGATAAGGCGAATCGGTCTCTTTTTATCCGGGAGAAGGGCATAAAAACGGATATCATAAGTAACCAATCCCTCTGTCAGTGTATTGTCTGAAGTATTCAGCCCTGAAACTGATTCAGGTTCACTAGATGATTCATCAGGATGGACCCCTTTTTGAGAAATCTCAGGCAGTCCAATAATGTAGTTGTTAATAATCTCATCTATAGTGCAATTTTGATATTCTTCCATACAGCCCTTCATGATCCAGGCAAGAATAACTTTGTGTGACAGAAGACGTTTGCAGGATGCATCCAAACGCATCTTTCCTTCTGCCAATGTAAGTGTGCGCGATAAAGTATTTTCCAATAACATTATAAAGTACATCACCTTCCTTTGCAAGTGCTTTTTTGTCTGTTTTGTCAGGGGTACCGGACGAAATGGTTACAGTTCATTCCACGCCATTCGCAAAGGCGCCTACGGCGCTTTCTCGCTGCCTTGCGGCTAATTTTGCTCATATGGCGCTCAGTTTGCCTGCCCGTATCTGACGAGTAAACTGTAACACGAAATGCCCTGATGAAAATACAGATTGTAAAGAATAACTTCGAAGTGAGATTAGGTTAACAGATTTTATCTGTTAAGTCAATTTGTCATTTTTACTGAAAAAATAAATGCGCCGCATGCTTTTGACACTTACAAATCCAGTGCTGGTGCGGCTTAAATGGGTGTCAATAAAAAATTGAGCCGGATTTTTTGTGTATTATCACAAAGTCCGGCTCATTACCATCGTTCTGTCCTTTTATAATATAGTTTTAGAATGTATGTGCGTTTATCTGTCCTGCTTTTCCATCAAGTCTAAGTAGAAGAGAGCATATGTCATATGCATATAAGGGCTCAGCCAGAGATAACCGATGCCACAGGTAAAGATAGCGGCAATCTGTAACGGCAGGAAGCTGAGTTCCAGTACAAAGAGTCTGCCCTTGTGGCCTTTCATCAGGTGACAGCTCTTTACCATGGCTTCTTTGGCGGAGAGAGAAGGGTAGTCCAACAGGAGTCTGTAAGACTGTGCCAGTGCCAGGACTATAGGGATAGTGATAAGCTGACCGAGGATCTGACAAACATAAGAAAGGAACATCCACTGGTCTGTAGGATTGATCAAATAAAAATAGTCACAGGCATAACCGGGCAATGCAAAGAAGAACTGCACAACGCTTATTACCAGAGAAATTAACACGTATTTTCCGGGCTGCTCTCTAAAAGCAATAAACAGATCTTTTAAAGAATATGGCTGTTTGCAGGCTATGTTCAGGTAAAAGAAAGCCATACCCACTTGTAAGAGACTGAACAGGATGCTGGTCAGGAAAGAAACACCCAGGCTGATCAGATATCCCGAAGGGGTAATCTGCATGAACAGGATCCGCATCAGGGTACTTTCGCCACTGGCTGAACACATCAGAACTGTATTCAGAACGCTGTTTGCAATTGCCAGTACACCATAGATCAGGGTCAGCAGTACTGCTTCGGAATAATTGCCGGTTAAGCGGTCCTTTGCCAGGTTTTTAAGTTGCCATCTTTTTTTATACTCGTTCATAAAAAATCCTCGATTCGTAAAATTATTGCATCTGCTCCATATATTGCTGAAGCATCTGCTGATATACATTGGCCTGACTGCCGTCTGACGGTGTGGCAAAAATCTGGAATATCATGATAATTGCCGAAATCATGCCTACAAAGGAAGTGAGCATACCGTTAGCAGCGAGATGATTTCTTCTGCGGCCTTTGCGGGAAGCAAGAGAGCCAAATAAGAAACCAAAGGCTGAAAGCACAATCGGCACAAAGACCACACAGGTCAGGAGCATGGACGAGATGCCGCAGCATATGGAAGCTATGGCAAAGCCCTGGTCTCTGTAGGGGCTGTGCGTAGGCTGATTGTAATAAGGATTACGTGTGGAATCTTCTTTGCTGGGGCATTTGATATCCCAGTCACTCAGGCGCCGGTCATCCATGAATTTATCCTCTCTTTGCATTAATGCTTTGTCTTTTATCATATCATTTTTCCCGTAGATAAGCAAATTAATCTTCATAAAAAAAGTATAAATTATATGTAACAGTTCACTCGTCAGCTACGGGCAGGAAAAGCGCATGCTTGCATGCGGCTTTTCCTGCCCGGGCTGACGAAGGGAGCGCCGGTTTATGAGCAAAAATAGTCGCGAAGCGACGGAGAGCGCCGCAGGTGCAATTTTGCGAATGGCGCGTCTGAACTGTTACTAACGGTGTGTAACAGAAAGAAAAGATTTTCGAAGTATTTTACTTGAAAAGGAGGTGGGGTTTACAGTATAATGATAGAAGTGCGTGGGCTGGGAGGACGCCCGGGCAGGCCCGCCGATTTGTGGACATGTTTTAGACTGGCAGGCTGGAAAGGAAAAGTATATGGATATCATTTTGAAAATCAAGGAAGAGCTGCAGGTGGAAAAATGGCAGGTGGAAGCTGCCGTTAAGCTGATTGATGAGGGGAATACGATTCCGTTCATTTCCAGATACCGTAAGGAAGTGACGGGTTCGCTCAATGATGAACAGCTGAGAAATCTGCATGAGCGTCTGGTTTATCTGCGGAACCTGGAAGAGAAGAAAGAACAGGTTATCGCAAGCATAGAAGAGCAGGGAAAGCTGACAGAGGAATTGAAGGAAAAGATTCTGGCAGCAGAGACACAGGTAGTGGTAGAAGATCTGTATCGTCCTTACCGCCCGAAGCGTAAGACACGGGCTTCTGTGGCAAAGGAAAAAGGTCTGGACGGTCTGGCCCAGGTGATCCTGGCCCAGGAAATCGGAAGTGCTTTGGAAGAGGAAGCACAGAAATATGTATCGGAAGAAAAAGGAGTGGCAAGTGCTGCAGAAGCTATCCAGGGAGCAAAGGATATTATTGCCGAAAGTATTTCCGATGAGGCAGATTACCGCCTTTATATCCGTAATATCACTGTAGAGGAAGGCGTAGTAGTCAGCGAGGCTAAGGACGAGAAGACCCAGTCTGTGTATGAGATGTATTATCATTTTGAAGAGCCTGTAAAGAAAATCGCGGGACATCGTGTGCTGGCACTGAATCGTGGTGAGGCTGAGAAGATTCTGACCGTGAAGATCAATGCACCCGAGGAAAGAATCCTGCGCTATCTGGCGAAGATGGTAATTACCAAAGACAATGCCGTTACAACGCCTGTGCTGGAGGATGTGATCAGTGACAGTTATGAGCGACTGATCGCTCCTGCCATTGAAAGAGAGATTCGTAACGACTTGACAGAGAAAGCGGAGGACGGTGCAATCCAGGTATTTGGCAAGAATCTGGAACAGCTTCTGCTACAGCCGCCTATTGCAGGTAAAGTGGTTTTGGGATGGGATCCTGCTTTCCGTACCGGATGTAAGCTGGCAATAGTTGACCCTACCGGTAAGGTGCTGGATACGAAGGTCATCTATCCCACTGCGCCCCAGAATAAAGTAGAAGAGTCCAAAGCTGAGCTTAAAAAGCTGATCAAAAAATATCATGTAGACCTGATCTCCGTTGGAAACGGAACTGCTTCCAGAGAGTCTGAGCAAGTCATTGTGGAGTTGTTAAAAGAACTGGACAGACCGGTACAGTATGTGATCGTCAATGAGGCCGGTGCATCTGTCTATTCTGCAAGTAAGCTGGCTACAGAGGAATTCCCCCAGTTTGACGTGGGACAGAGAAGTGCAGCCTCCATTGCCCGCCGTCTGCAGGACCCTCTGGCTGAACTTGTAAAAATAGATCCGAAGTCCATCGGTGTAGGTCAGTATCAGCATGACATGAACCAGAAGAAGCTGAGTGAGGCATTAAACGGTGTGGTAGAGGACAGTGTAAATAAGGTAGGCGTAGATCTGAATACGGCTTCAGCTTCCCTGCTTGAGTACATTTCCGGTATTAACAAGACCATTGCTAAAAATATCGTGGAATATCGTGAAACCAACGGCAGATTTACCAACCGCAGACAGCTTTTGAAAGTTGCCAAGCTGGGCCCCAAGGCTTTCGAACAATGTGCCGGTTTCATGCGTATTCTGGATGGAGAAAATCCGCTGGATGCGACAAGCGTACACCCGGAATCCTACGAAGCAGCCATGAAGCTATTAGACAGGCTGGGTCTTACCATGGATGATATCAGGGCACTTCAGAAAAAGGCTGCCGCTGAGAAAGCCGCAGGTAAAGCAGCAGAAAAGGCCGGACAGGGAGATGGCCGCAGCGATAGTCAGAGCGCAGGACAGGTCAGGAGTGGCGCCGGTCAGGGACGCGACGGCGCAGGAACCGCCCAGAGCAATAACAGCCGCGGAAGCAATCGCAGGAATGACGGACGCCAGAAGACGATCCAGGTACGCAATACCAGTACTGCAATGGGTAAGGCGCTGGCAGCAGCTATGGGCAGCTTCGTGGCAGAAGATACTGCGGCAGACAAGAAGAATAAAAATCAGGGAAGAGCGGGTTACGATAATGCTGCAGGCAACGTAAACGGTGATGACAATACACAGACAGCTACTGTGACCAGTCTGGAGAAGCGCATCAAGAATAAGAAGGAACTGGCTGAGGAGCTGGGCATTGGTGAGATCACCCTTACCGATATTCTGAAAGAATTGGAGAAGCCTGCCCGAGATCCCAGAGATGATATGCCCAAGCCGATCCTTCGCAGTGATGTATTGGAAATGAAGGATTTGAAACCCGGCATGATCCTGAAGGGAACCGTCCGTAACGTCATCGACTTTGGTGTGTTCGTAGATATCGGTGTCCATCAGGATGGTCTGGTGCACATTTCCCAGATTACGGACCGCTTTATCAAGCATCCGCTGGAGGCTGTCAGTGTGGGAGATATCGTAGAAGTGCAGGTGCTGGAAGTAGATGCTGCAAAGAAGCGAATTGCCCTGACCATGAAGATCAAACCTGTAAAATAGTAACAGTAAAAAGCCCTGCCGCAAAAAATCGCGGCAGGGTATAAAAGATTAAAACATCACTGAGTTAATAATGCTGTTTAAGTATTCCTGTCTTCCGCTGGCAGGCTCGTCTGTTTTTCCAAGCTGCTCTGCGTGGGCTGCAAGTTCTTCTAAAGTTGCTTTGCCTTCTCTTATCTTCACACCCAGTTCACCCTTGAAGCTTGCATATTTTTCCTCCACAAATGCGTCAATTCTGCCATCTTCAATCAGTTCGGCAGCCTTGATCAGTCCCAGTGCAAAGGTATCCATGCCTAAGATAAATCCATAAAACATGTCTTCCAATGTGTTACTCGGACGACGATTCTTTGCATCGAAATTAAATCCGCCATTCTTCATACCGCCTGCTTTGAGCACCTCATACATACAAGCAGTTGTATCATAAACATTTGCAGGGAATTCGTCTGTATCCCAGCCGAGTAATAAATCACCCTGGTTTGCATCGATAGAACCGAGCATACCATTGATCGCGGAAATTCGAAGTTCATGCTGGAAAGTATGTGCTGCCAGTGTAGCATGATTTGCTTCAATATTCATCTTGAAATCTTTATCAAGACCATACTGTCTTAAGAATCCAATTGCAGTTGCCGCATCAAAATCGTACTGGTGTTTCATTGGCTCCTTGGGTTTGGGTTCAATGTAGAAATCGCCGTCAAAGCCAATGCTTCTTCCGTACTGAACTGCCATCTTCATCAGGGATGCGATATTTTCCTGCTCAAATTTTACATCTGTATTCCACAGAGTCTCATAACCTTCTCTGCCTCCCCAGAAAACATAACCTTTACCGCCGAGCTTCACGGTAAGATCAAGAGCTTTTTTAATCTGTGCTGCAGCAAAACAGTAAACATCTACAGAATTTGTGCTGCCTGCACCATTCATGAAACGGGGATTTGAGAACATATTTGCTGTACCCCAAAGACATTTGATACCTGTTTCTTTCATTTTTACCAGAATATAATCTGTAATCTCATCCAGTCTTCTGTTTGTTTCCTTCAGATCATCTGCTTCAGGAACCAGATCCACGTCGTGGAAACAGAAATATTCGATTCCAAGCTTTGACATAAATTCAAAACCTGCATCTACTTTTGCTTTGGCATGTTCCATGGTACCTTTTTCTGCACCAAAGGATTTGTCCGCTGTATCACGCCCGAACATATCAGTACCGCCGGCACAAAGATTGTGCCACCATGCCATTGCAAACGGTAAATGTTCTTTCATTGTTTTACCGAGGATCACTCTTTCAGGATCATAAAATTTAAATGCGAGAGGATTTGTACTCTGCTTACCTTCATACCGGATCTGTGGAATGTCTTTAAAATAATTACTCATAATCAAATTCTCCTATTCTTTATAAAATGCTTTTAATGCCGGATATAACATACGATATTTTTGATACTGTTTTTCATACAACGCCACCAGCTCTTCATCCGGGTGTATTACTTCTTTGATATGGACAAATGCACCGGCACAGGCAGTCACATCCGCATATTTTTTGTTTCCAACCATTGCTAACATTGCACCGCCAAATCCGGGACCCTCTTCCGCGATCGGGATTGCAATATCCATATTCAGTACATTGGCAAGAATCTTTCGCCATAAAGCAGACTTTGCACCGCCGCCGCAAAGAGTACTTACCTGCAGTTCAATGCCTTGCTCTTTTGCAACTTCAAAATTATCACGCACAGCAAATGCAACACCTTCCAGAATCGCCTGGACCATATCTTTGCGTTTCGTATCCAGATGCATTCCGATAAATGCACCTCGCGCATCTGTATCATTGATCGGACTTCGTTCGCCCATCAAATACGGCAGAAAGAATACATCATTTTTTCCCAAATGTGCATCTGTAATCTCTGCCTGTTCATCACGAAAGTTGTCCGTCTTTAAGATTTCTTCACAGAACCATTTGTTGCAGGATGCCGCCGAAAGAATGCAGCCCATAAAATGATACTTTCCATTTGCATGGCAGAAAGTGTGAATCGCATTATTGGAAAGTGCATGAAACTCATCTACCGGAATAAAAATTGTTCCGGAGGTGCCCAGTGAAATATTACATTTCCCCTGTTCAATGGTACCGGTACCAATGGCAGCCGCCGCATTATCTCCGGCACCTGCTACAACTGTCACATCATTGTCAAGCCCTAATTCTTCTGCAACAGAAGGCAGCACCGTCCCTATTTTCTCATAGCTTTCATAGAGCTTCGGCAACTGATCCTTTGTAATACTGCAGATATCCAGCATCTCTTTTGACCAGCATTTGTTTTTCACATCTACAAGAAGCATTCCTGCTGCATCAGAATAATCCGTTGCAAAGGTTCCGGTAAGACGATAATTGATATAGTCTTTTGGAAGCATGATTTTCTGAATCCTTGCAAAATTCTCCGGCTCATTTTCTTTTACCCATAAGATCTTGGGCGCAGTAAATCCGGCAAATGCAATGTTGGCAGTATAATCTGCAAGCTTATCCTGACCAACTACCTCATTTAAATAAGCTGTCTGCGCCGAAGTTCTGCCGTCATTCCACAGGATGACCGGACGGATGACCGCATCACTCTCATCCAGGATCACAAGACCATGCATCTGTCCTGCAACACCAATGCCTGCAATACAGCTTTGATCTACTTCTGAGGTGAGTTTTTTCATCCCGGATATAAATGCGTTCCACCAGTCTTCCGGATTTTGCTCACTCCATCCGGGATATGGAAAATAAACGGGATATTCTTCTGATACTGTCTTGAGAATTGTTCCGGCTTCATCCAGCAATAACAGCTTTAGGGAAGATGTCCCCAGATCAACGCCAATATAATATTCCATAGCTGCATCTCTCCTCTTTCTTTTTCTTTTATTCTACCAACTTTAAATTGACTTTTCTCGCCATTCACCTTATAATTTATAGTCAAAATTAAACTTTTCGGAGGTTTTATATGTTCTATCAGTTGATTCACCCGGCCTCCTCTGATTACTTCCTGATAGAGTGGGGCACAAACTTTAATTTTCCTCATCATATACATCAATGTTTTGAATTTATCGTGTCTCTTGAAGGGGAAATGACTGTTGTGATCGGTGCTGCAGAATATAATATCAAAAAAGGGGAAGCTGTGCTCATTTTTCCAAACCAAATGCATGCTTTGGCTTCTTCAAACAACAAACATATGCTTTGCATCTTCTCTCCAAAACTGGTAGCCGCCTATTACTCTAAAAATTCCAAAAGGCTCCCTTTAAGCAATAAATTTTGTCCGCCTCAAAGCCTCATAGAAGCATTTCAATCCCTTGACAAGAATACATCTGTTCTTAAGAAAAAGGGATACCTCTATCTTCTATGTGATGCATTTGACGCCAACGCCGAGTACGCCGACGGCAATCCGGATCATAAAGATTTATTGGCAAAAATACTGGAATTTATAGAATCGAATTATAAAGAAGACTGTAGTTTGGAATGCTTATCTGTTTCTCTCGGATACAGCTATGTCTATCTGTCAAGATACTTTAAGAAAGTCGTAGGCATGTCATTTAACAGCTACGTTAATATTTACAGATTAAACACCGCCTGCTATTTATTAGTCAACTCCAATGATAAAATCTTAAATGTGGCGATTGAATGCGGATATAAATCCGTGCGAAGCTTTAACCGGAATTTTAAAAATCATTTCGGTATATCGCCCAATAAGTTCATAGAAGATTACTCTAATCAGTGACTGACGACAAAGGCAGGAGATCCGGGGTATATGCCCCGGATCTCCTGCCTCCCTACGTCTCTGCAAGTTCACGGATGGAAGTGATCAGTGCTTCGCAGCAGCCGGTAATTTCGTATTTTCCGCTGTCGGCAGGAAGGAAAAAGCTGTCTCCTTTTTGGAAGGTAAGCTGTTCCTCACCGCAGTGGATAGTACCCTGACCGCTTAAAAATAAAAGGTAAGCGTCTTCGGTACAGTCCATAATATACCACATTTCGGTTTTCCAGTATTGGCCTTCGTTTTTTAAGGTATATGTATTGTCAGGGTGGACCTGAATGGAAAGGTTATCTCTGGCGTTGTCGGTTTTCGGGAGGCATTTTGTGAACGGTATATGAGCAAAGGTAGCCGCAAAGCGGCGAAAAGCGCCGCAGGCTGCGACCAAAAGCATCTGCGATGCTTTGCGAATGGCGCGGAGTGAACTGTAACGAATGTTCCCTGTTTTGGGGCATGTAGTGCGCGTTTGCCTTATCTGTTCAGAAAATTTATGGTATAACTTTTACAGAGGGGATGTGAGGAGGAACTGCCATGTCAGATATCGTTTTTCATAATCAATACAGAAGGGATTGGATGAGAGCATTTCCATTGGGAAACGGCAGAATCGGTGCCATGCTTTACGGCGATCCGCATAAAGAAATCATCGAAATAAACGAAGAATCTCTTTGGAGCGGAAAGCAGCTGGAGGAGGAATATATCTCAAGTCCAGAAAACATGGACAAAATAAGAGAGCTTCTTTTCATTGAGAAGTATGAAGAAGCCGCTGAACTGTGCAAGGAAACGCTTCTTGCATCTCCTAACCGTGTCAGACACTACGAGAGTTTTGGTGAATTATTTCTTGATTTTTCTGACAAAAGTGAATACAGCGATTACAGAAAAGAGTTGAATTTAGGGGAAGCAATTGCAGCCGTTTCATACAAAAAGAGTGATATTACATACCGGTGAGACCTTTGTCAGTGAAGAGTATGACTGTCTTGTACATAGACTTGTTGTTGAGAATGGCAAATTTTCCTGTGCAGTATCCATGGAACGCGGTCAGGATGCAAGCTCATCCGTTGTTGACGAAAACACGATCCTGTTAAGTGGTCAGATTATTTGCCAAAAGCACAAATTATACGGAGACGGTTTTGAAGGTATGCGTTTTGGAGCACGCATCCATGTGGAATCTGACGGTGCAGTATCCTACGGCAAGAAAGAAATCTGCATAGAAGATGCAACCTGCATCACGATCTATGCTGCCTTTGCTACCAATTATGATGTGAAAGCCTTTTGTTGCGACGATAGTATAGATTACCGGAAGCGGCTGACAGATACCATAAACGCGGTAACAGCAGCAGATTATGAAGACATAAAGGCGCAGCACATCAGTTCCCACAGGAAGCTATACGGTAAGGTTCGCTTTGAACTGGATGCTGATCCCTGTGAGGATGTGCCTACGGATGAACGACTTCGGAGAGTAAGAGAGGAAGATGCGGAGGATCCGGATCTTTATGTTCTTTATTATAATTTCGGCAGATACCTTTTGATTGAAAGCGCAGGAAAGCGGGCAACACTTCCAGCAAATTTACAGGGTATCTGGTGCAATGGGTTTACTCCGCCCTGGGGCAGTGATTATCACACCAACATCAACCTGCAGATGAATTACTGGTGTGCTGACAACACCAATATGGGAGAGGTTTTTCCGCCCCTTGCCCATTATATTAAAAAGCTCAGCGAATTCGGAGAACAGACAGCACGAAGATTGTTTCACGCATCGGGTTGGGCATGCAACCACACAAGTGACGTTTTCGGCAGAACGGGCGTCCATGATTCTGTTCAGTGCGGATTTTTCCCTATGGCAGGTCCATGGCTGTGCTTGAATCTTTGGGAACATTACGAATTCACGGAAGATATTATATATTTGAAAGAAATTTATCCAGTGCTCAAGGGCTCCTGTGAATTTTTATTAGATTTTATTGTGGAAAGGGATGGCTTCGTATGTACAGCGCCTTCCAACTCGCCGGAAAACCAGTTTTATTATATGGACGGTGATGAGAAGAGGGTAAGCATGTTTACCTATGGTGCGACTATCGACTATGAAATTATATATGCCTTATTTACAAGGACCGTGTTTGCTTGTGAACGTCTTGGAGTTGATTCGGGGTTTGTCGAAACGCTGCAGGAAGTGATAAAGAAGCTGCCTCCCCTGCGGATCAGTGAGAGATATGGCACCATTTGTGAATGGATCAAGGATTATGAAGAAGTGGAGCCGGGACATCGACATATTTCACACCTGTTTGGTTTGTATCCGGGCGATCAGATCAACGAATTTGACCCGGAAATCTATCAGGCGGCAAAAAATACAATTGACAGGAGGCTTGCCAATGGCGGAGCTCAGACAGGCTGGTCAAGAGCCTGGATGATCAACTTCTTTGCAAGACTTAAAAGTGGCTGTCAGGCTGAGGAACACTTAAAGCAGTTGCTGAAGCGCGTAACTGCGGACAACCTGTTTGATATTCATCCGCCCCTTATTTTCCAGATTGACGGTAACCTCGGGGCAGTTGCAGGCATTACCGAAATGCTGATCCAGAGTCATCTTGGTTCGCCAGATCAGAGAATCATTGAACTTTTGCCGGCCCTTCCGAAGAAATGGAACCGCGGCTCTGTAAAAGGTTTAAAGGCAAGAGGCGGATTTGTATTTGATATGGCGTGGGACAATGGAAAACTTACCAAAGTAAGTGTGACTGCGGAACAGAAGAATGTACTTCGCATGAAAGTGAATACGGAACGTTTTGAGCGAAGGTTCTTTGTGAACGTGGAAAATTGACATGATTTGATTCTTTTCCTATAATGCACTGTATAAAAAAGAATCCAAAGCAGCTTTTTTGGTACAGGAGGGAAAATGATATGAATCAAGATGGTAAAAACATTCTGGTAGAAGGTCATCGTGGTTACTGCGCAGAGTATCCTGAGAACACTCTGATTTCTTATGAAGCAGCCCTTGATCTTGGTGTGGATGCATTTGAGTTCGATGTATGGCTGACAAAGGATAAGGTACCGGTGCTGATGCATGACGGAAATGGTATGCGTACCTGTGGAGATCCTCGTGTACTCCGCGATATGACATTTGACGAGGTTAAGACGCTGGAGCCTGTTTTCAGAAGCAAATTCGGTGACAAGTTTGCAGGTCAGGGAATGACAGTTCCCACTCTGGAAGAGACATTAAAGCTTTGTGTCAGGAAGAGACCCGATATCATCCTGGGAGTGGAAATCAAAGAATATACAGAAGAGACTGTTGATCTTACAGTGGAACTGTTAAAGAAGTACAATTTATTTGATAATTGTTATTTCTATGCGTTTAATGCCAGAATTATCAAATACCTTAAGACTCACTACAACGGACGTACCATGGGGTATCCGGATTTCCAGATGGCCGAGTTTGAGGAAGATTCCTATAAGTACTACGATGAAATAGGGCTTTCCATGAAGATTTTAAAATCGGAAATTGCTCCGATTTATCTGAATAAAGGATTACCTATCCATATGTACTGCGCAGATAATGAGGAAGATGTGGAACTTTGCATTCGTCTCGGCGCAGCGTTAGTTACAGCCAATGATCCCATTCCGTTAATGAAACGATTGGGTAGACTATAATTTGTACACTTTTTTAAAGGCGGCAGATAGCTTTAAAACGGCATCTGCCGTTTTTTATGTGTTACAGTTCACTCGTCAGCTACGGGCAGGAAAAGCGCATGCTTGCATGCGGCTTTTCCTGCTTGGGCTGACGAAGGGAGCGCCGGTTTATGAGCAAAGTTAGCCGCAAAGCGGCGAGAAAGCGCCGTAGGCGCCTTTGCG
>JBGVLR010000146.1:0-44224 GCA_045124375.1 Acetatifactor sp. | reverse complement strand
GAAAAGCGCATGCTTGCATGCGGCTTTTCCTGCCTGGGCTGACGAAGGGAGCGCCGGTTTATGAGCAAAGGTAGCCGCAAAGCGGCGGAGAGCACCGCAGGTGCGGCTTTGCGAATGGCGCGGAGTGAACAGTAACTTTTTGGTACCTGATGCTTTATTGCAGATACAGCAGCGGATTTACCTGTTTTCCATTTATTAAAATTTCAAAATGTAAATGAGGTCCCGTGCTGACACCGGTGTTTCCGCTCAGTGCAATCTTTTCTCCCTGTCTGACTTTCTGACCGACTTTCACCAATATTTTGCTAAGGTGCGCATATCTGGTCTGGCGGCCGTCTTCATGATTGATATAGACAACGTAGCCATAGCCACTTCCCCAGCCGGCCTTTGCCACAGTTCCGCCGCATGAGGCAAAAACAGCCGTACCGGTAGGTGTAGCCCAGTCTATGCCCTTGTGATAAGTGCTCGCTCCCTTCGTAGGCGCTGTTCTCTTTCCAAAACCGGAAGACTGGCGGCCTCCTGATATAGGCTTAATATAAGTAGGAGGAATCTTAGTACCGCGCTCCACGATTTTGGGAACTGCCTCCATCACTACTTCTTCTTTGATAATTTCCCTGCTTACCAGTTTGTCATTTTCATAAGAATCAAGGGCAATGATTTTCCTAAAGCCCGCCGATGGCTGTTGTCTTACCACTGACTGATTGGTATACCAGTTGTCATTTTCAATATAAATAATATCAGCATCGTATATTTCTTCGATATAGCTTTCTTCCATACGACTGACGGTCAGTTCAGGCTCCGGTACCGTAATAATGAGTTCATCGCCCACTCTGATAGTAGAATTCACACTATCCAGTGATTCATTCATCTCCACGATAGTTTCCATAGGAATATTTACCTTGATTGCAATCTCAGACAAGGTATCTCCGGACACAACTTCATAAGTTGTCACCGTCTCCTGTTCCTTGGTCAGCTCTTCCACAGCCTGTTCCAGACTTGTCAGGCGACTTTCCGGCAGATAAGTCTCTACAATTTCTACATCCTGCGGAAAGCTCATTTCCAGAATCCCCAGTTCATAATCCTCAAATCCCTTTTCTGTCTCCGGTTCAGCCTGTTCCATAGCCTCTGTTATCCCTGACTGGATACCGGCCTGCGGAAAAATCACATCTTCCGCTTCATCCTCCTGCTCCTCACTGCTTACGATATCAGCCATGAGTACGTTAAATTCTCTCTCTGTATCCTGATGGAGGACCACTTCAAACTGTTCCTCGGCATCATATTTGTCCACAGCAGCCTGAAGCAGCGCCTTTGCCTCTTCAATGTCACGCAGATTCACCATATACTCATTCACTTTTACCGTATAGGACCGATGCATTGTTTCTTTTTCAGAAGCTGCAAGCACTGTCTGCATACGGGCAATCAGCGTTTCATCGTCATCTACTTCTCCCCAAAGCACTTCTTCTCCGGTATAGCTTAAATCAGCCTCCATCAGCACCAGTTCTGCCTCTTCCTGTGCAATCCGTTTGCGTGCTTCCATCAACAGTTCTTCTGCTTCCTCCGGCTCTGCCACCGTACCAATCTCCTGTCCATTCAGACTGATATGAAAGAAATTTTCCCCCGTCTTCTCAAAAATCCGAATCTGCCCGAACAGGAATAAATATCCGAACATGATTAAAACCGTTGTATTTATATATGTTAACTTTAATTTTTTATATGAAATTTTCCTCATCTGTTTTCCATCCAATTCATACATTACACCAAGTGCCAAGAAGACGCAGCCTGCCCCTTCTTCACCTTTTTGTAAAAAAGCGTATTACTGTCCATTTCCAATGTCCGTTAGTTAGGGTTTTCGCAAAAGAATTCCCGTCCAATTACTACTCATGGTTAGAATCCTCTGCTTACAGCCTGAAATAATTCTACCCATAGGCACAGATTTGACTTCAAAAGGAAGAAAGCAAATAGAATAAGACCTTTCCCACAGAGCTTACCGTTTTTTCGCAACTAATTTCATCCACAAAACGGTTCTCTCTTCGTCAACTCAGCCAAGAAAATCCTCATGCGACCATACGCTTTTTCCAGACCTGAGCCGAAGTGTGAACAGTAACAAAATCGTAACATATTCATTCTATCAGCATTTATTTTAGTTGTAAAGAGCTTCTTCTTTAGAGTATAATATATTTAACACCAGTTCAGCCATAGCTTGTATGATGAGCGAATCATGCTTGCATGAATGAGCTCATTATACAGGCTATGAGATGAGCGCCATTCTATGAGCAAAGGCAGCTGCGCAGCAGCGGAGAGCACCGCAGGTGCGACTTTGCGAATGACGCGGGCTGAACCAGCCATAGCTTGTATGATGAGCGAATCATGCTTGCATGAATGCGCTCATTATACAAGCTATGAGATGAGCGCCATCTTATGAGCAAAGGCAGCTGCGCAGCAGCGGAGAGCACCGCAGGTGCGGCTTTGCGAATGGCGCGGCTGAGCCAGCGGAGGTACCCCATGAGAGATCCCATTATATTTCATATTGATGTCAATTCAGCCTACTTAAGCTGGACTGCCCTGGAAAAATTACATAACGGTGAACAAACGGACCTTCGGCTGATCCCTTCTATCATAGGAGGCGATATGTCCAAACGTCACGGTGTTGTACTCGCCAAGTCCATCCCTGCCAAGGCCTACGGCATTACCACCGGCGAGCCTGTCATCAATGCGCTGCGCAAGTGTCCGAACCTGGTTATGGCAGCACCCGACCACGAGATGTACAGCAGACGCAGCAGGCAGCTCATGGATTACCTGATGAGCGTATGTCCGGACATCGAACAGGTAAGCATAGACGAGTGCTATATGGACTATACCCCCATAATGGATCATTATGCCTCTCCCATCGAGGCTGCCACCCTTATCAAAGATACCGTTTATAAAAAATTTGGTTTTACCGTAAATGTGGGGATTTCGGACCGAAAAGTCCTTGCCAAAATGGCCTCTGATTTTAAGAAGCCCAACCTGGTTCACACTCTCTTTGCGAAAGAAATCAAAGACAAGCTGTGGCCTCTGCCGGTTTCCTCCCTGTTCATGTGTGGTCGTTCCAGCGTGGAGACCCTTAAGAAATTAGGCATCCTGACCATTGGGCAACTGGCACAGGCCGATCCCAGTATTCTGGAATCTCATTTAAAAAGCCACGGTATTACTCTCTGGGAATATGCAAACGGCATTGATGATTCGCGGGTAGAGACTAAGCACGAGCGCGCCAAGGGAGTTGGCAATTCCACTACTTTGTCCTCTGATGTCCTGACAAAAGAAGATGCTTATCCGGTACTGCTCGCCCTGGCGGAATCTGTCAGCAGGCGGCTTCGCGCTTCCCATGAGCTGGCAGGAAATGTTTGTACGGAAATTAAATATGCTTCCTTTCAATCGGTTTCTCATCAGACGGTGCTGACCACTCCCTCAGCTTCCACTGATGTGATTTACCGCACTGCCTGCGCCCTGTTTGATGAACTTTGGAATGGAACTCCTGTCCGTCTTTTGGGCATTCGCACAGCCAAACTTGTGCAGGAGAGCGAACCGGTTCAACTGTCTCTTTTTGACATGGCTTCATCCAAACCAAAATCGGAAAAGGAGAAAAAACTGGACGCCGCCCTTGATGCGATCCGACATCGCTACGGTAATGATGCAATAAAAAGAGGGAGTCTGTTAAACTCCCCCAACAAAATCTCACATGACAGTGAATAGGTATTACCTGCCTTCTTTGGTGACCGTCATGCTGACCATCGCTTCCCTTCCGCTCGTATTTCGATAGCTGTGCGGGCGGTCACATGCAAAATAGAGGGAACAGTCCTCTTTTACAATATAGGACTTGTCCTCGATGGTCATCTCCACCTCACCTTTTAACACAGTCAGATATTCCCATGTATATTCTCCATGAGATGCACTGTCTAACTGCATATAGGGATGAATATTTCCCTGATAAATTTCAAAGTCACGCCCGGAATGATAAGGCAGGAGGATACGAATGCTGTAAGCACCGTCCTTTTCCTTGTAAATCGGGGCACTCTTCCAGGTAGGCATGATGATAGCCTCTTCTTTTTCATAAAGCAGCTGCTCAAACGGCACCTTCAGTCCTTCTACAATTTTGCCGATCGTAGATACTGTCGGATTGGACTCTCCTCTTTCTATCTGCCCCAGCATGCTCTTGCTGACACCGGTGCGGTCAGCCAGCATGTCCAGGCTCATATTCTTAGCCTTTCGGATTCTCCTGAGATTTACAGCGATATTTCTGTCGATTTGATTCATGGCCTATTCCTCCTTTAAAACACTGCGGTCAATCATCTTTTCAGTCCCAAAAAAGAAAAAAGCACCAGGAATCATCCTGATGCTACGTCTTCGTGGCAAAAAGTGCAATATAGTGTACATTTCGTACATTCATTTTTTATTATCATACTAGGATTCGGCCAAAACGTCAAGAACTTTTTTCATTTCTCAAAATTGTTTTTTTCATTTTTCATAGTTTCACATCTGCCTCTACAGATATACGGGCAACAACTACCTTTTGCCATGCCTTGCCGCCTTATTCTTACGGATACTGTATCCAAAAGTTCCAAGTGCCTCCCCGCAGGTGAAATACGTACCGTGGGAATAGACCACAGGATCTGACTTTTCCAAATGGAACTTATTGTTCTCATCCATGAACCGCTCGTCTGCATGGACAGCCACCACATCAGCCAGAAACATATCATGGCTCCCAAGCGGCTTGATTTCTCTGACTTGGCACTCAATGTTTACCGGACTCTCTCCGATCAGCGGTGCTTTCACCTGATCTGCCGGAAGCGGCGTCAGACCTAAGTGTGCAAATTTGTCCACCTCCCTGCCGCTTTTTACACCACAATAGTCTGTGGCATAGACCAAATCTCTTGTTGTCAGGTTTAAGACAAACTCTCCCGTTTCTTTCAAAATGGGATAAGAGTATCTTTCCGGTCTTACGGAAATCGATACCATAGGAGGATTGGTGCAGATTGTTCCTGCCCAGGCTACCGTAATGATGTTAAATTTTCCATCCCTGTCGGCCATGCTGACCATGACTACAGGCAGCGGATAAAGCATGTTGCCCGGTTTCCAAAGCTGTTTACCCATTTTCTGTGATATCCTTTCTTATCTGTCTCAATGCATATGATGATATGCAGCTCCCTCTACATTTCTGCGCAGCCAGGATCCGATTAAATAATCTGCAGATACACCAGTACCTGGAACACAATAGATGCAGCCGCAAGAATCATAGCGGTCACCGATACCCCAAGTACACCTTTCATAATGCCGGGAACCGGCTGCTGTGCTTCAGCCGCATTCTTCACTTCTTCCAGCATAGGAACCAGTCCTTTTACAGCCTCATTTTGTTTGGCTGCTTCTTCCACGACTACAGCCTGCACATTACGATAGACCTTAACGTTTTCCTTGTGTACAAAATCATTGATTCTGACAGACAACTCTTCCATGGACCGCTTTACCCCATCCACAGACTTGTGCTGCATGTTGACAGCCTGCTGAAGAACTTCCACAGACTTCTCCAGCCTTGCGAGGCTTTCCTGCTCTTGGCCGCCCTCAGTCTTCATACCTGCTATTGTGTTCTGTAATTCCTGATTCATCCGGCACATCTGATCCAGACATTTTTCATATTCTTTTATCTTACCCTCAAGCATCTCCATCTGCTCCGTATCTGCTTCTCTGTTCGCTTTTATAATCTCTCCTGCATTCAACTTCTCTGCAAGCCTGTCCATAAAATTATCCATTCTGTACTCCTCCCGAAATGTTGCAATCTACTATTGCCAGTGTAACATCTTTTTTCCCGAAACACAACCTCGTCTGTGGGTTTTGTGCATTTTGCATATTTTTTTCATCTTTACTTTTCATCTTTTGTAAGATTCACTATCTCTTTACATGGTGTTCATATTTTATTCATAATTAATTGTTATACTAAATACAGATTTTGAGAGAAGTAATTAATAAGTTTTTACAAAACCATTTATAGCATATTAGAAAATTTTTTCATAATAGCCCGGGTATCGCAAGATGCCTGGGCACTCCTCATTTTAGAGATTATTTTCCATTGTCACATAAAAATCGACGAACCACTTCCGATACGCAAAAAAGGGTGCCAAACCGTTATGCACGAACGCAGTTTGGAACCCTTTTCTTTTATCATCTTACTTCTTTCCTGAATTCCGGCATGCATCTTCCTTGGCCTGCGCCAGCGCAAGAATCTCTTCATTCAGGGACAACATTCTGGCATCCAGATCTGATACCATTCTGGAACACTCGATCAATTCACTCTTGATATGTTCCGGCGCGTCTCCCTCAAATTTATAATGAATCTTATGCTCCAGGCTTGCCCAGAAATCCATCGCCACTGTCCGAATCTGAATCTCCACCTTGGTGTCCACAATTCTGTCCGACAGATAAACAGGCACTGTAACAATCATATGGTAGCTCTTATAGCCACTGGCCTTAGGATATGTAATATAATCCTTTATGGCCAGAACTCTTATATCCTTCTGATCTCTGATCATGTCCGCAATCCTGTAAATATCTGAAGTAAAGGAACAGATTATCCTGATTCCCGCGATATCATTGATATACTTTACCATATTCTCTATCGTAGACTCATAACCGTGACGTTTCAACTTCTTCACGATACTCTCCGGTGTCTTGATTCTGGACTTGATGTGTTCAATCGGATTATACTGATGGACATGCTGAAATTCATCGTTCAAAATCTCCATCTTCGTCTCTATCTGACGCAATGCCGCATTATATATCAGATTGACTTCTTTCCAGCTGTCGATACCGTCATCATTACCTTTTAATTCCATACCTGCTCTCTTGTAACTCCTGTCTCCTGTTTTAATAATATCAGTATACCATAAAACATCATAAAAATGTATATTTTTCACAAATTATTAATCCTTTTTTAATAATGATTCGTTATTTTAGCTGTGGCCACATTATTTATTCTATTCACCTCCGTTCAAAAAAAGAACAGGTATATTTTAAAATCCACGACTTTACTTTCCCTCCGCAATCCATTATACTTAAATACACCCGGCGGGCAGAAGCCCTTACGGCTGCGGAGGTAGAGAGATGTTTCGATTATGGGCAAAAACTTTCAAAGACAATCATATGCTGCGGGATACCGTTATTGTTGATGACAGCACTGATACCAGGACTCATAAAATTTTTCATGCTCTGGATGAAGTGTGCTATCAGTTCGATCTGGGCAAACCTATCTGGCTGGACGCCACGATCGCGGAATTTAAGAGACATGATAAGGCTCGATTTTATCAGGATAATTTCATTGAGGGAATAGATTTTGACTATCTGGAAATTCAGGTGATCGAAGAGGATTAGGGTTGTCTGAACTGTTACTTCCGAACAGAGAGAAATTATTAAATTTTTTAATGCATATTGACTTTCTTCTGCATTGGGTATATCATTTATTCATGACGTAGTTTTCAATACTACATGTTGAGCTTCATTAATCTCTTATGTTGTTTTCATTTTTACATCTTGTAATTTATTGCAAGATGCAGAATAAAATGTAAGGGATAGGTGGATGATAGGTACATATGAATCAGGCAGAAGGAGGTTTTTAACAATGCAGATTACAATCAGAGAACCGGGGAGTGCGATTACTCATTTTATAGGGATGATGTTGGCGGTGTTTGCGGCGGTGCCGCTTTTGGTGAAGGCAGGCGTGATGTCCGGATGGCAGAATATGGCCGCCATGGCGATATTTATGGGAAGCATGGTACTGCTGTATGGAGCAAGTGCTACTTATCATTCGGTGAATTTATCCGGAAGCAAGCTGAAGTTCTTCCGCAAGATTGATCACATGATGATTTTTGTGTTAATTGCCGGGTCTTATACACCGGTATGTCTGATCATTCTGGGCGGTAAGATTGGATATACTATGCTGGCTGTGGTCTGGGGCATTGCGGCTGTGGGAATGTTGGTCAAAGCTTTCTGGGTCACCTGCCCGAAATGGTTTTCTTCTGTTATTTATATTGCCATGGGCTGGGTGTGCGTTTTCGTATTCGGAAGGCTCTGGAATACTCTTCCGTTATCCGGTTTCCTGTGGCTGCTGGCAGGAGGTATCATTTATACCGTAGGCGGTGTCATCTATGCCCTGAAGCTTCCTCTGTTTAATTCGAAGCATAAGGAATTCGGATCTCATGAAGTGTTCCATCTGTTCTGTATGGCCGGAAGCATCTGTCATTTTATATTTATGTATTTTTATGTAGCATAAGAGCTGTCGGCAAATTTCTGCTGCAGCGTAAAAAGAAAGCCTGTGCGGGATGAATCTTCATCATCCGCTGCAGGCTTTCTTTAATTATACTTTAATCTTCATAACCATTGGGATTATTCTTCTGCCATCTCCAGGAATCTTCGCACATTTCCTTGATACCGTACTCTGCTTCCCAGCCCAGTTCTTCCTTAGCCTTAGTTGCATCGGAATAGCAGGTTGCGATGTCGCCGGCACGGCGGTCCTTGATCACATAAGGAATCTTCACGCCGGTTGCAGCTTCAAAATTCTTTACGATATCCAGAACGCTGTATCCTACGCCGGTTCCCAGGTTGTAAATCTTGAGTCCTGCATTTTCCTCGATCTTCTTCAGGGCCTTTACATGACCTCTTGCCAGGTCTACTACATGGATGTAGTCACGTACGCCGGTTCCGTCATGCGTATCATAATCATCACCGAATACGCCCAGCTCTTTCAGCTTACCTACGGCTACCTGTGTGATGTAAGGCATCAGGTTGTTAGGAATACCGTTGGGATTCTCACCCATGGTTCCGCTCTTGTGGGCACCGATCGGATTGAAGTAACGAAGCAGGATAACATTCCATTCCTGATCTGCCTTCTGAATATCGCTCAGGATCTGCTCCAGCATGGACTTGGTCCAGCCGTAAGGGTTGGTACACTGTCCTTTCGGGCACTCCTCTGTGATGGGAATAAATGCCGGATTGCCGTATACAGTTGCACTGGAGGAGAAGATGATGTTCTTCACGCCGTGCTTTCTCATTACGTCTACCAGTGTCAGAGTACCTGCAATATTGTTCTCATAATATTCCCAAGGCTTGCGAACGGATTCGCCCACAGCCTTTAATCCTGCAAAATGAATTACTGCATCAATGGACTCTTTTGTAAAAATCTCTTCCAGTGCTTCTCTGTCCAGAATGTCTGCCTTGTAGAAAGGAACCTTCTTGCCGGTAATCTTCTCTACTCTCTCCAGAGACTTCTCTGATGCATTGCTCAGATTATCCAGAACAACTACATCATAGCCTGCTTCCTGAAGTTCTACTACTGTATGGCTGCCGATAAATCCGGCACCGCCTGTTACCAATATCGTCATAATATGATCCTCCTTAGCTGTCTTCATGTTACTCATACTTGTGGTTTCTGCAATGCATTGCTTCTATGCTTACAGTGTACTCTTTTTATGGGCATTTCTTCAAGATGATTATGTTTAAGGAATCTGTCAAAATGTTAACCAACCTGTTCACACACAAGTCTCTTATAAAATCACGCCATTCTCCACAAGCAGTGCACGTGCACTCTCTACAGAGTCGACGCCTGTCTTATTCTTAATAGGAGCAAACTCATGATTTCTCACAACCTCGAAAGGCAGGCAGCTGTCCAGCTGATGAATCATATCCAGCACCAGATTTTCAAACTTATATCCGTTAGGAGCCTCAGGCTTCACAAGCTGTCCGTTCTCATCCAGATAAGGAATCTTCTTTTCCACAATATGCAGAGGCAGGGAAGACATCATTCTCTCCAGGTCTTCCACGCGGAACAGATAGTTTAAGATAACGCCGAAGTTGTAAGCGGGATCGCCGTTCTCATCCTTGGCATTCATCAGTTCATCAGTCAGCTCATAGTACTCTACGATTGAGGGTCTGCCATCCTCCAGACACATAACACCAACCTTCTCATCGGGAGCACTCTTACGCACTACCTTGGCACCTACGACACAGTTCTTTTTAATGGTAGCACCTACGAAGCAGGGATCGGCAATTCTCTGAAGCACATTATCCACAGCAAATACATTCAGCCACTGGATACCTTCAGCATTCACCAGATCAAGCAGTCCGCTTCTCTTCAGGGAAATGAACCAGCCACCGTTACCGTTGGGAGAAGTGGACAGCTTTCCTTTTTCTTCCAGATAAATCTTTCCGTTATAGTCGGATGCTGCTGCCATCTCCTGCTTAAAGAAATGTACATATTCTGCGCTGTATCCGAAAAAGTCATGCTCCGTCAGGAACTTTACAGTCGCTTCATGGTTCTTATCGCTTGTCATTACAAAGAGATGAATCCATGCATCTGCCTGCTTTACCACATCCATCAGGTTATTGACCAGGCATTCAAAAATGTAGAGCTCTTTAGTAAGACCTACATTATACATGCCCTTAGGATCGTCTGAACCAAGTCGGGTTCCCATACCGCCGGCAAGAAGTACTGCTCCTACCTTACCTGCACGAATGGCATCCAGTCCTACTGCAGTAAACTCTTCCCTGCCTGCTTCGATCTCATCCAGCTGCATTGCTGCAAGAGGAGTAATGACGCCTTTCTGCGCAATTTCCTCTCTGTGATGGCAGGCCTCCAGAACAGTCATATCCGTAGCCGCAATCTGCGTAAGCAGCGCCTGCTTCTCTTCTTCTGACAATTCATCATAATATTTCAGAAGGTGCTCCTGACCATACTTTGCAAGCTTCTCCTTTACTTGTTCCAATGTCATACTCATATACCTCTCTTATGATTTAGTTTAAACTTCTTTTATTATACAGTAAATCCCCTGCTTATGCAACTTCTCCTGTCCCGCTTTATTTTCCTTTTCCGCTCAAATATATTACATTTTCGTTCACGCTCACTCCGTACACTCAGGATCTTGTTAAGACCTCGTTAATAACTTGCAAATTTCTCGTTAAGGTTGGCCGAAAACCATTTCTTTTTTTCACCAAACTATTTATGATGTAGGAAAGCAAAAATCTGCCGTGTGTCCAAACATCAGACAACGGATAAAACATACATTAATAAGAAGGGAGTTACATAACATGAATCTTGGTATTCTGATCATCGCATTAGTAGGAGGCCTTGCCGGAGCTCTTTCAACACTTTACCTCACAATCAGCTTTCCCGGTGTTATCCTCTGGAAACTGTACCGCAGAATCGTTCATCATATTCCCATGACAAAATAATGATGCCTGCATTTTTATCCTTATATGTATTGCGTTTCAATGCGCAAAAACAGGACAGTCGGTTCCGATTTGACCGATTGTCCTGTTTTTTACAGCCAATTATAAGTCCAGAGAAAGCTCCTCAAAGAAATCCGTATAGCCAATCTGCTGCTCTTTTATTTTCAAAAAATATGCTTTCATCTCCGGATAGTCCTCGCCGATATCCGCCATCACCCTGCCAAAATTTTCTTCCGTGAGGCATCCCAGCTGCGCAAAACTTTCATAATATCTGCGCTCATCGCCGAATTCCGTCAATACAATCTCCCAAGCTTCCTCACCATATCTTGTCCCGGAATGACCTTTCAGGGGCTCTGCTGCCTGGCCGTTTTCTGCTTCCCTTGCAGTATGGGCAAGCAAATAAGCAACCAGCTCCTGACGCAGCTGTTCGCAGAGTCCATTGGAATTGATCAGCCTCAAAAAGCACATCCGTACTTTCCCTTTTCTCTTGTTGCTCAGAAATGCTTCCAGATCCGTACTGCCGTAATCTTCCTCGCCGCAAAGCACCTGTTTGGAATAGCCTTCCTGGTCATCGGCATGCAGATAAGTCTGCAGCCTGGCATCCCATTTTTCCAGCCATTCCCCTGTTCCTGCATGTACGGGATCCAAGAGATAATAGGAATCAAACACGGTAACAGCCGCTGCCAGAAGCTCCTCTGTATCCCTTTGCGGTTCTCCTTCAGATTTTTCTGCGTCTATATCCATGCCGCCCGTCACAACCGTCAGCTTTCTAAGCTTCCCACATTCCAGGAACAGTGATCTGCCGAACTTGATCTCTCTCCCGGGCAATACTACCTGTTCCAGCCCGCTGCAATACGCGAATGCCCAATCTCCCAGCTCCTCAATGGTATCCGGCAGGACAAGTCTTCGAAGCTGCTTTCTGCTTAAGAAAGCCTTTTTTCCTATGGTGGTCACCGGACAATCTTCTATTTTATCGGGAATCACAAGTTCACTGATAAAGCTGTCCGCTCCCGTCACCACCACTTCCCTGCTGCTCTCTTTGGTCTGCCGTACCTCATAGTACAGGCTGCCCTGCGTCATTACCAGTTCTTTCTGTGCTGCCATGCTGCACCTCCTAGAGCTTCAGTTCCGCAATCTGAGCCTTGATGTCATCCTGACGTTCCGTCAACATCAGCTCCTGATTGTGCTTTTGATAGTCAGGGCTTCCGAAGGAAGCAATAAACTGGGCACTGGCAGCATTTACCGTAAGCTCTGTTACCAGAATCAGCATCTCATTCCCCTGGGCAAAGGCTTCTTCCGCAAATACGAACAGGGAATGCAGCTCCAGCTTTACCTTCTCCGTCTCTTTGCGCATGCGGGATACCTGCATTTCAAAGCGTTCCTTCAACAGTCCGAAAGCCGCTGCCCCATCCTGCACATCACCGGTATACAATGCTTTCTTTCCCTCGGAAAGGAAAGTGATCACCTTCTTATGTCTGATACGGTCTGCATCTGACAGAGACCCTGCCTTCTGCAGGGAGCCAAGCAGCTTCATACGGCCCTCTATCTGCTTGTCTAAGAGCGAAAGTACCTGAGATACACCGGCCCCGCCATCACCTGTACCGTTCTCCACCGCAGCCTTCACGGCCTTAAGCGGCGCTCTTACATCCGAAAGGTACGCAGCCTGATCACAGACATCCTTCATATCTGCCTGCACCCTGTCAAGCAGCATCCCCAGCAGGGAAAGCCTTTCATCAAAGGCTGCCGCCTTGGCTCTGGCAATGGCATTCACCGGAGCATGACCGCTCAGGATTTCCTCGATGCGGTAATCTTTCTTATATTTATTATACAGATCATAGTAAGCAGTAAATTCTTTCACTACCTTTTCATTACGAAGATACTGCCCTACCAGGCTCTCCTCCACCTTCAGCTGTTCTTCCTCATAAAGATAAAGAATCTGTGACAAATCTTCCCATCCTCTGGCCGTCACATAGCTGCGCCCTCTGGTAGTCATTTCCATGTAATAGAAATGCTCCTTTTTCAGATCCAGATAGCTGATAATGGCATTGTGCAGCCGTTTCTCCTGGGCATATTCTTTCCAGATACGATAATCAGGCTCCACCTCCAATACCTTCAGGCGGTCATACGTCACCACATCGAACTCCCGCACCGACTTATTATATTCCGGCGGATTGCCTGCCGTCACGATCACCCAGCCATCCGGAACCCTGTGTCTGCCGAAGATTTTATACTGTAAAAACTGCAGCATGGACGGTGCCAGTGTCTCCGATACGCAGTTGATTTCATCCAGGAAAAGGATTCCCTCTTTGATTCCGCTCTCTTGCATGGTTTCATAAATGGAAGCAATAATTTCACTCATGGTATATTCGGACACATCATATTCCTGCCCGCCGTAAACCTTATGCGTGATAAAAGGAAGTCCCAGTGCCGACTGACGGGTATGATGGGTCATGGAATAAGACACCAGCACTATCCCCAGTTCCTGGGCGATCTGTTCCATAATGGCCGTCTTGCCGATACCGGGCGCTCCCAGCAGGAAGATGGGGCGCTGCCGCACCACCGGGATCCGATACTCACCGAATTCGTCCTTTTTCAGATACAGATTTACTGAGTTTTTAATATATTCTTTCGCCTGCTTGATATTCATCCACGATTCTCCTCTTCTTCCAGTTCGTCACTGTCCAGCACCACCTTAAGGCTCCATGGCGGCACGGGCGCCCTGTTCTCATCCTCATTTAAGAACGCAAAAATCACATCATAATCCGGCATCCTTTCCGGATAGATTCCATATCCGTCCGTAAAATAGATCAGTCCTTTCAGATTCTCAAACTCTCCCCGGCTCTTTAACTCTTCCACATGATCAAACACGGGCCTGAAATCTGTGGCGCCATAGCCCGTAAGCTTGCCGTATTTCATAAATGCCTCAAATTCTTCCTCATTCGTCACTTTGGTATCGTTCTGAATCTCATTGTCACACTGGATGATGTGTACATTTATTTTATGGAAAAAATTTTCCGTACTTTTCAAAATAGAATAGGTTTTATTTAAAAATCCCCTGACCACCGGCCCCCTGCAGGATGCCGAGGTATCAATGGCTATGACAAATTCCTTCACCTTATGGGCTTCCCGATATTCAAGGGGTTCCACCAGCGGAAGATTCCCATAATGTGTCAATCCGTAAGTATAATAAATATAATCGAACTCATCGTCATTCACCGTAATGTCCTCTCCCATTACGGTAAATCGTTTCAAGATATCGCTGTAATCGTATCTGTCTCTGGTAGCCTCCTCCAGATTTTTGGTAAGGCTTTCCGCACCCTTTTTATTCTTGGTAAAAGATTTCAGATCCGCCTTGATCCGCTCGCTGATCTTCTTCCACTGCTCCCGGGTGACCAGAAGTTCCTCCTGAGGCTTCCAGAGGGTATGAATATCCTTCTGAAACAGCCTGATCAACTCCTGCCGCTCGCCCGGTGTGATGGGATTGTGTTTGAAATACCGGTACAGCTTCTCAGCGGTCAGCCCGCCTGCGTCCTCATTAAGCACGGTCAGCTTACGTTTGGCCTCACTGTCCTGTGGCAGCGAAAACGCACTCAGCCCAAGCTCCATAACGGTATGTTCCACCGCAATATCCGCAGCCAGATCCCACAACTCTGCCTCTACTTTATCATATTGGAAACTATGATAGAAAATACAGTGAAGCAACAGATGCAGATAACACCTGCTCACCTGCCTGGGATCCTCTTTATATTCTTTCAGCACATAGACCGGGTCATAGTAAAGCACAGCCCCGTCTGTAGCCATGCAGCCGCTTCCCTTTCTCGGCAGACGTTTTAACTGTGCCAGAGCCATATCCAGAAAACGCAAAGAAACCAGGATGTTATCCCTGGAAAGAGATAACACCTGGTCTGCCAGCTTATTGATTTGTTCTTCCAGGGCCTTATCGGTCTGTGACGTTACTGTCTGTTCCTGCATGCTTACTTTTCCTTGCCTTCTTTACCCCGATATCCGATCTGCGCCTTGGGGTTCTTATCCGCTATCCGGTCCAGGGCCATCTGTGCTGCTTCCTTTGATTCCAGGAGAACAGTCACTTCCTTACCGCCCGCTTCGATCACAAGATGATGGATCTCATAAGTGGTCACACCACAACACAGCTTGCCGCGCACATCTTCCACTCTCCGGTAGGCACGTTCTACTGCTTCGTACGGTACATATTCTGTATACAAAGTATGGGCAATATACAGACATTTCTCGCCTAATTTTAATTTCTCCTGCTTTTCTGCGGCGGTATAATCAGCCTGCAGCTGTTCTTCAGGTAACGTCACGGTTGTATTGGTCTTGAATTTCATGAAAGCCCCTCCTTTTCAAAAGTAGTGTCGCGTGTTTTCTGTTGTCCACAATTTAGCATAGAGTACTGTGCACTGTCAACTCTCTTTTTTAGTCACTACAGTTCACGCGTCAGCTCATGGTAGGAAAAGGCCTCTTTATTAGCTTAATTATTGTCTCTTACGCATCAAGCATCTTCACTTTCACCACATATGTCTTCTGCTCTCCGGGCTCAAGGAATTTCAGCATTCCTGTCTTTCTCATCACATCCCGGCCGTCCGGATAGCAGTTGCCGCATTCCAGTCCCAGGACGTAATCTCTCACACCCATCATCTTCCATTCCACGAAACCGTCCAGTTCTTTGGCATCGAAAGAAATTTCCAGGCCCTGACCCAGTTTGGGCTGGAAAATAGATGCCTTGCCCTGATTCTCAAACTTGTGGTAGTAGCATCTCTCCACATAGCCGGCCCGGGGTTTTATCATGTGCATCCAATTTTCGATATCCTCTGCAGCATGGTCATCTCTCGGTGCCACGGATACGGAAGGAATATCGATCACACTGTCCTCATCCAACAGCGGATACCCCATGTTCATGTGATACAGGATTTCAAAAGGCCGGGTAGTGTCGCCGGTATTCTCAATGGTGTCTGTAATGGTAAATTCATTTTCTTTCAGGCTGACTCGGAATTCTCTTTTCAGGCGAAGCTTTCCGGCAAAGATCACTTCATCCGGCACTTCTGCACGTATCACCAGCGCATCTTCCTCTTCAAACCAGTAAGACTTCTCCGCCGGAGTATTGGCAATGGAACCATGCAAAGGAAGTACTTCGCCCTCGTCTGTGCAGGGGGAGCCTACTGCCTGAAGGCCGCAGGTGGTAAGGAATCCGGCGGTAAAGGATTTTAACCAGTCAGTTCCTTTTGATTCATAATATGCCGGATCCACGTAGCCGCAGGGTGAAAAATAAGACATATTGATACCGCGGTATTTCAGTCTGGAAATGTCACAGGCACGGTCTAATGACACGGTAAGTTCCAGCCCTTTTCCGTTGTTTACCATAAGAAGACGCATGCCGTCTCCCTTTCCGCCTGCAAGTCTGTGTTCTTCGATTCCGTAAAGTTGAGAATCATGTCCTATGTATGGATTTTTCATACTGTTTCCTCCTAAAATCTGTTAAACTGTAACAGTTCAGACGCGCCTACGTCCAGGGTTGTCTGAACTGTTACGTTACACCAAGGGTCTGACTGCATCGTATAATTTCCTGTATTTTTCATACATTATCATATATTTATTGTGCATGTCGATCTGTGGGTAGTATACTTTTTTCTTTTCAATCATATGAGTGGCCGCATCTGCAAGATCTGTGAAACATCCCACTGCAATACCGGTTAATATGGCACTTCCTACAGTCCCGGCATCTACGGTTTTTAACTCCGTAATGGGGATATTCAGGATATCTGCTTTCATCTGCATCCAGACGGCAGATTTGGCACCGCCGCCGGTAGCATGGAGCATCTCAAACCGGACGCCGGAATCCTTAAGGCGCTCCAGATTGATCATCATCTCATAGACCACCCCCTCCATACAGCCACGGTAAATATCACTTACCGTGCTGCCCGCTGTCAGTCCGAGGATAGCTCCTTTGGAACCGGAATCCATGTAGGGGGTAGCCGCACCGGCAAAGTGAGGCAGCACCAGGAGACCGGAGGGTTCGTTTGATGCTCCTTCTAAAAGGCTGTTTACTGAGATTCCTTCTTGGGCAGCCACTTCTTTCTCTTTCTTTGCAATGGTATCCACACACCACTGAATCAGCGCTCCGCCAGTATAGGAAAATGCATAACACACATATTTTCCCGGAATCACATAAGGCACCACCGCATAATTTCCCTGATACATCACGTCTAAATCCGGCAGGCTGTCATAGACCGGCGTGATACACTCCACCGTTCCTGCACCGTCCACAGCCACACTGGTATCAAAAATTCCTGCGCCCACTGCTGCCGATACCTGGTCATGACTGATGGAAACAATCTCCGTATCCTCAGCTAATCCCGTCAGCCGGGCAATTTCCGGCAAAATCCTTCCGGCAGGTGTTCCGGTAGGCACCGGTTCTGACATCAACTTTCTGTCAATTCCGGCAGCCTGAAAAATTTCTTCACTCCATGTCAGCTTCGTAATATCAAATCCCATGGTTCTGGTGGCCATAGAATAATCAATCCGGGCATTGCCGGTCAGATAATATACCACCAGATCCTCGATGAGAAACACATGTGCCGCCCGGGCATAAATTTCGGGGCGATTTTGCTTCATCCACATCACTTTGGGAATACTGTACATACAATGGGGCTTTAGTCCCGTGATGGCTGCGATTTTCCTGCTGCCGATCTTTGCCTCCAGTTCCGCACACTCTGCCTCTCCCCTGGGATCGGTATAGAGCATGGCAGGATGCAGGGGATGTCCCTTTTCATCAGCCAGTACAAAGGTCTCACCAAAGCTGGTCACGCCGATTCCTGCGATATTGGGATATTTCGCACCCATTTCCTGCATAACTTCCCTGACCGCCTCCAGAATGGCTTTGGTATCTATTTCATGATACATTTCGCCATCTTTACTCTCACTTTTTCCGCGGTTAATGGGATAATCCCTGTATGCTTTATCAAGATAGGCGCCATCTGCCCCAAATACCGTCAGTTTACAGCCTGTGGTTCCTATATCCAGTCCTGCAATTGTCATCTTGTATATCTCCTTTCATTTATGTCTGCTTTCATATATGTCTGCTTTCAAATTGAGGCAGCAGAAATCTGCCGCCTCTTCCCGTCTCTATCAGTCAATATCCACCCAGTCATAATGAAGGTAAGTGGTAAATGCCTCTTTCAAAATTTCTTTCATATGACCCATTCCCACAGCCGTATGATGCTTGAAGCCGCCTCTTGCCAGGCGAATCAGCTTATCCTGCAGATTGGGAATCTCTGCTACGCCGCCGCAGCCGAAGAAGGTATCTTCAATAGGATCATCGGTAAATTTGGCCTCACTTGCATAGATGATAATCTTGCCGTCCTTGGTCTGGCAATTGGAGAAGGTCATATCGAAAGCCTTGATTCTTCCCTCGTTGCTGCCCCAGCCTGAACCGGGATCCCCTTTGGCAAACATCTTATGCTCTGTTACCGTACCCTTCCCGGTCATCAGCGTCTGGGCTACCGGTCCGCAGTGAAACAGGATCACCTTATCTTCCTCATCACCGTAGTTATTGTTCCAGTCAAGTACTGCAGTAGGCTGCTCACTTGCCAGACTCATGGCACGCATGGTAAGGGCAGAGCACATATCAATTTCACAGGAAGCCACGATGCCTCTGTCATTCAGTTCACTCAGGAGCACACAAGGGCAGATACGCAGAATGGTCTCCATCTCATTCCAGCAGCGCAGCGTCAAAGCATCCAGATGATATTCCTCTATGTACTCATCAATGACAACAGACACTTTAGCCAGGGTCAGCATGTTGGCAGCCGGCACCTTGGAGCAGTCTGTGTATGCTTTCAGTCTCTCTATTTTAGCCAATACTGCCTCATCGTCATCGGCTTTCTGGTTCACCTTGAAAAATACTTCGGAAAGGTCAAAGGATTCCACATTGATACCATATTTCTGCAGCGTAATTTCATCAAAACGAACAGTCTTAAAGGCAGTGGTTCTGGCGCCGATGCATCCGACATTAAAGCGCTTCATGCCGTTTACTACACGGCAGATGGCTGCAAAGTCTTTCAGATTCTGCGCAAATGCTTCTGAAAGAGGATGTACTACATGGGGCTTCATTACCGTAAAAGGTACCCGGTACTGGGTAAATACATCTGTTACGGAGAACTTGCCGCAGTAAGCATCTCTTCTGTGGGCAAAGTCCATCTTGCCGATCTCATCCGGATAAGCCTGCATGAGAATGGGAACACCGGCATCCTGCAGTGCGGTAATGGCACCGTTCTCGTCTGCGAAAATAGGCATGGAGAAAATTACACCGTCATATTCTCCCTCATGTTCTTTCAGCCACTTTGCGTACAGGAGTCCTTCATCTCTCGTCTCCACACCGCCGTAACGGGTAAGCTCAGCATCCATAGCAATGTAGTCATAGCCAGCCGCAGTCACTGCCTGGATCATGTCCTCTCTTGCTCCGTATATCAGTTCTCCGGGCATAAAGCCTCTGTTACAGAAACATAATGCAAATGTCATTTTTTTCATATCTGATCTGTCCTTTCTATATTAATATTGCTTCCTATTATAATGTCCTTCCCTCACTTCTATCTGAGTGCGAACATTGTCATTGCTTCTTTGATATTTTCCTTCATGGCATCTCTGGCCGCCATCATTACAGAAGAGAAGAACAGCGGGGAACCGGGCTGTACACTCTTGACATACTCTGCCGCAGCATTACCGCCGGACTTATCCATATAGGTAAAATAATTGATCTTGCGCACACCTGACTTGATGGCCTTACGGTAATCCTCTTTGCTGACGCCGGAACCGCCATGCATAACCACAGGAATGTTATTTGCCTGGGTCCTGACACCTTCTACCACACCGAAATCCAGCTTCGGCTCTGTCAGATAGATGCCGTGAGTCGTTCCAAAGGAGCAAGCGAGGGCATCAATTCCGGTATCTTTTACAAAAATACCTGCCTGAACAGGGTCGGTGTAAATCTTGGTCTCGTCATCTGCTCCTGTAGCTTCCTGCTCTTCTGATGCATCACCGGACTCTCTTCTGCCCATGGATCCAAGTTCTGCTTCCACGCCGGCACCGGTCTTGGCTGCCATTTCTACAGCCTTCTTCGTATTTTCCAGATTTTCCTCATAAGGAAGAACAGAACCATCATACATAATGGAGGTAAAGCCCATATCAAGAGCACTCTGCAGATACTCTAAAGTCTCGCCATGATCCAGATGTACGCACACAGGCACTTTCGCTTTCTTAGCGGCTTCTACCATGATCGGTCCGATCAGCTCCAGAGGGATCCAGGGTTCGTGACACTGTGCAAACTGGATGATAACCGGTAGTGTCAATTCTTCCGCCGCCTGAATCACAGCCTCCAGACTCTCCAGGTTCGGTGTGTTAAAGGAACCTACGGCATACTGATTACGTTCAGCAAGATCCATAATTTGTTTTAAATTGACTAACATACAAATTCCTCCTAGTTTTTCTCTTTATCGTATTTTGATACAGTTACCTTCTTTTATTATTGTAGCTTTCTTATAGCGGGTATGATATAGAGTTCTGTTCATTTTACTTTGATTTTGTTCACAGATATGGTATGATAGATCTACAGAACAACTTTCTGACAGGAGGCTATATGATATCTACATTTAATCTGGACCAGCTGCAGTCACTGCTGAAAGACTTTTATACATTGACCAGAATCCGTATCACTGTATTTGATGATACCTTCCGGGAGCTTGTCTCGTATCCTGAGAAGATTTCGCCTTTTTGCCAGCTGATCCGTACGGACCCTGAGGCTTACAGGCAATGCATGCTCTGTGACAAGAAAGCCTGTGAGACGGCTTCCGGTCAGCATAAGCCTTACACCTATCAGTGCCACGCCGGTCTTACGGAAAGCATCGTGCCGCTGTACCTGGGGAATCTGGTCATAGGCTACCTGCTGTTTGGGCATATTTTTGCTTATGACTCCCATGAAGAAGGCTTTCAGAAAATTGAAAATCTGTGCAAATCCTACACGATCAGCAGGGAAGCTTTGAAAGCGTCCGCCTATGAACTGCCCATTATTCCCAAGGAATATATTACTTCCGCCTCCCATATTCTGCAGGCCGTGGCCTCTTACCTGTGCCTTGAGCGTATGGCCGTGCTGCGCCAGAAGGATCTTCCTGTCCGGATTGATGAATATATCAATGAACATTACACCGAGCAGATAGACGTATCGGATATCTGTGCCCGGTTTCAGATTGGGAAAACATATTTATATGAAATTGCCGGACAAAACTATGGCATCGGAATTGCAGAACATATCCGCAGGCTGCGCATCGAACGTGCCAAGAGACTCCTTACGGAAGAAGAGGATATGTCCATCACCGAGATTGCCGGTGAATGCGGTTTTACAGACTATAACTATTTTATTACTGTGTTCAAGCGGCTGGTTGGGGTGCCGCCCAAGCAATATCGAAACAATGCCAAAATGTAAAGGCCGGACTCTCGCCCGGCCACGCTCTAACACTATTGACAGATTTCCGACAGTGTACCGAAAGAGTACCCCATGTCCTCCCATTTGGTCAGGAGTTCATCCAGAATCTCTCCATTGGTTTTGGAGGTATTGTGTAAAAGTACGATTGCTCCGGGATGAATCCTGCTGCACAGCTTGGAAAAAGCCTCTTCATGACTGGGCTGTGCATCCACATTCCAGTCCACATAAGCCAAGCTCCAGAAAAAGGTAGCATACCCCATATCTTTTGCCATCTGCAGATTCTCCTTACTGTATTTTCCCTGAGGCGGCCTGTAGTACATGGTCATTTCCTGCCCTGTCACCTCTTTAAACTTCTCCACTACCGCATCCATTTCTTTCTGAAAAGAAGCCTGATCAGATATTTTAGACATATCCGGATGATGATATGTATGATTTCCTACCGTGTGTCCTTCTTCTACCATGCGGCAGACCATATCCGGCGCAGATTCCAGATAATGTCCTACCACGAAGAAAGTAGCCGACACATTATGCTTCTTCAGGGCATCCAGTATAGCTTCCGTATTCCCATTCTCATACCCGCAGTCAAATGTGAGATATATCTTTTTGTCCGTGGTATCCGCTACATAATAGGCATTATACTTCGCCAGTTCCGCCGCAGAAGTATTGCCGGTAGGCTTCGTTCCCTCCGCGCCAAACCCAAGTCCCCAGTTCTCTGTCTGGGACACAACCTTTCCACTGCTTACGGCAATCTGATTCCCGATATAGGCAGTCATTTTCCCCAGGAAAAACATAGAGAGCAGAAAAAGCCCTAATACCGCAGCTCTTCCCCCTCTCCCAAGCCGTTTCCATCCTCTTCTCAATATCTCCCTAAATCTCTTCCTGCACTTTCGCCACCATTCCAACATGACCAATCTCCCGGCAGAGCCCTCATAACCCTCTGCCATTCAACCTTTTACACCCAATATATGCCTCCTTCGGCGCCAATATTCCCCACCTCCTCCCCTCTATTTTTCCAACTTCTCCGCCCTTGTTGTGCAATAAACCACACATTCCGTGCAAAATATGATTCCCTTTTTCCCAATCTTGTGCTATACTTTCTACAGACAAATAGAAGGCACAAGTTTTATATTGCCATTAACACAGCCGGGGCACGATAATAGTCCGCAATGAAGGCCTTTCGCCGGCAAAATAAAACTTTCGCATCTATATAAATTCAGGAGGAAAAAACATGCCAAAAAGAACAGATATCCATAAGGTATTAATCATTGGCTCCGGTCCCATCATCATCGGCCAGGCCTGTGAATTTGACTATTCCGGCACTCAGGCCTGTAAGGCACTGCGTAAGCTGGGCTATGAAATCGTATTGGTCAACTCCAATCCGGCTACCATCATGACTGATCCGGAGACCGCTGATGTCACATACATTGAGCCTCTGAATGCAGAGCGCATGGAACAGATCATTGCCAAAGAAAGACCTGATGCACTGCTCCCCAACCTGGGCGGCCAGTCAGGTTTAAATCTGTGCGCTGAGCTTGCACAGAAGGGCATCCTTGACAAGTATAACGTAAAAGTTATCGGTGTACAGGTAGATGCCATCGAACGCGGTGAAGACCGTATTGAATTTAAGAAGGCCATGAATGCCCTCGGCATCGAAATGGCCCGCAGCGAAGTTGCCTACAGTGTAGAAGAGGCACTGAAGATTGCTGATGACCTGGGTTACCCCGTAGTACTGCGCCCTGCATACACCATGGGTGGTGCCGGCGGCGGTCTTGTATATAATAAGGAAGAATTAAAAGTTGTATGCGCCCGTGGTCTGCAGGCCAGCCTTGTAGGTCAGGTACTGGTAGAAGAATCCATTCTGGGCTGGGAAGAGCTGGAACTGGAAGTTGTACGTGATGCAGACAACAACATGATCACTGTCTGCTTTATCGAAAATATCGATCCCTTAGGCGTACACACCGGTGACTCCTTCTGTTCCGCTCCTATGCTGACCATTTCCGAGGAATGTCAGAAGCGTCTGCAGGAACAGGCATACAAGATCGTAGAGTCCGTACAGGTTATCGGCGGTACTAACGTACAGTTCGCCCACGACCCTGTAACCGACCGTATTATCGTTATCGAAATCAACCCCAGAACATCCCGTTCTTCCGCACTTGCTTCCAAGGCTACCGGATTCCCTATTGCACTGGTAAGTGCAATGCTGGCAACCGGCCTGACTCTGAAAGACATCCCTTGCGGAAAATACGGTACTCTGGACAAGTATGTTCCCGATGGAGACTATGTTGTAATCAAGTTCGCCCGCTGGGCATTCGAGAAATTTAAAGGCGTTGAGGACAAGCTGGGTACACAGATGCGTGCAGTCGGCGAAGTCATGAGTATCGGTAAGACTTATAAGGAAGCTTTCCAGAAGGCTATCCGCAGCCTGGAGACCGGCCGTTATGGTCTGGGACATGCCAAGGATTTCGATTCTCTGACAAAGGAACAGTTGCTGCAGAAGCTGATCACTCCTTCCAGCGAGCGTCACTTTGTAATGTATGAAGCACTTCGTAAGGGTGCAACTGTAGAGGAAATCCATGAACTTACCAAAGTAAAACACTGGTTCATCGAGCAGATGAAAGAGCTGGTTGAGGAAGAAGAAGCTCTGCTTGCATGCAAGGGTGCTCTTCCTTCTGATGAGATGCTGATTGCTGCCAAGAAAGATGGTTTCTCCGATAAATATTTGAGCCAGCTGTTAGAGATTCCGGAAGCTGAGATCAGAGAACATCGTATCTCTCTCGGTGTAGAAGAAGCCTGGGAAGGTGTTCATGTAAGCGGTACCGAGAACAGTGCTTACTACTACTCCACCTATAACGCAACAGACAAGAATCCTGTGAATACCGACAAGCCTAAGATCATGATTCTGGGCGGCGGTCCTAACCGTATCGGACAGGGTATCGAATTCGACTACTGCTGCGTACACGCTTCTCTGGCACTGAAGAAACTTGGCTTCGAAACTATTATTGTCAACTGTAACCCGGAGACCGTATCTACTGACTACGATACCTCCGATAAACTGTATTTCGAGCCTCTGACTCTGGAAGATGTTCTGAGTATCTACAAGAAGGAACAGCCTGTAGGCGTTATCGCTCAGTTCGGCGGACAGACTCCTCTGAACCTGGCTGCAGATCTGGAAAAGAACGGTGTCCGTATCCTGGGAACCGCTCCCGCAGTCATCGATCTGGCTGAGGACCGTGATCTGTTCCGTGCTATGATGGATAAGCTGGAAATTCCCATGCCGGAATCCGGAATGGCTACTACTGTAGAGGAAGCTCTGGATATCGCCCACAGCATCGGCTATCCTGTAATGGTTCGTCCTTCCTACGTACTGGGCGGACGCGGTATGGAAGTAGTATATGATGATGCCAACCTGACCTCCTATATGAAGGCAGCCGTAGGTGTTACTCCTGACCGTCCTATCCTGATTGACCGTTTCTTAAATCACGCTACTGAGTGTGAAGCAGACGCTATCAGTGACGGTACTCACGCTTTCGTACCTGCTGTTATGGAGCACATTGAACTTGCAGGTGTACACTCCGGTGACTCCGCATGTATCATTCCTTCCAAGCATATTTCTGAGGAAAATGTAAAGACCATCAAGGAATATACCAGAAAGATTGCCGAAGAGATGCACGTTAAGGGTCTGATGAACATGCAGTACGCTATCGAAAATGATAAGGTATATGTACTGGAAGCCAACCCCAGAGCATCCCGTACCGTACCTCTGGTATCCAAGGTCTGCAACATCCGCATGGTACCTCTGGCTACCGATATTATTACTTCTGATATCACCGGACGTCCTTCACCCGTTCCTGCACTGAAAGAACAGCACATCCCTTACTATGGTGTAAAGGAAGCTGTCTTCCCGTTCAACATGTTCCAGGAAGTTGACCCTGTATTGGGACCTGAGATGCGTTCTACCGGCGAAGTTTTGGGCCTGTCCGTATCAGAAGGCGAAGCTTTCTATAAGGCACAGGAAGCTACCCAGTCCAAGCTGCCATTAGGCGGTACCGTTCTGATCAGTGTAAACCGTAAGGATAAAGCAGAGGTTGTTGAAGTGGCTAAGAGCTTTGCAGAAGCAGGATTCCACATCCTGGCAACCGGAAACACCTATGAGGTCATCACCGAAGCCGGTGTAACTGCCGAGAAGGTAAAGAAGCTGTACGAGGGTCGTCCTAATGTACTGGATCTGATGACCAACGGCAAGATTGATCTGATCGTTAACTCTCCTGTGGGTCAGGACGCGCTCAGCGATGACAGCTACCTGCGTAAGGCTGCTATTAAGCATAAGATTCCTTATATGACCACCATCGCAGCTGCCAAGGCAACCGCAGACGGCATCCTGTATGTACAGAAGCATGGTAATGGAGAAGTTCATTCTCTGCAGACATTGCATGCTCAGATTAAGGATAAATAAATCAAAGCAATCTGAATCAAGTTAAATTCGTTATGGCCGCTAAGCCGTAACATATAAAACCCGCCGGATCGGCATCTCCTGTTTCAGGAAAGCCGGTTCGGCGGGTTTATTATTCTGCTGTTTGTAATAGTTGCGGCGGTACAATTTTCCGTATCTCATCAAACATATCACTGATTACAGGTGATATATTCTCTCTGAACATTCCGTCTAGCTACATATTAGTACGCAATAATCTCATAGCCGTCCTCTGTCACCAGGACCTGAATCTCCCACTGTGCAGAAGGAAGTCCGTCTTCTGTATAGACAGTCCAGCCGTCTGAATCATCCACATAAATCTCTTCACTTCCCATGTTCACCATAGGCTCTATGGTAAACATCAGGCCCGGTGCCATGACCATTTCCTCTCCCTTTCTGGATACATAGCTGACCCAGGGATCCTCATGAAATTCCAAACCGATCGCATGCCCACCGATATCTCTCACGATGCTGTAACCATTTTCTTTGGCAAAATCATTGATTGCCTGTCCCATATCGCCAAGAAATCCCCAGGGCTTCACCTGCTCCAGACCCACTTTGATACATTCCCGGGCCTTCTCTACCAGGCGCTTCTTCTCTGCCGACACCTCGCCGATGCAGAACATGCGGGAAGAATCTGAGAAATATCCCTTATATTCCGTAGAAACATCCACATTGACGATATCTCCCTCTTTCAACACCACATCAGGAGAGGGAATACCGTGACAAACCACATGATTGATAGAGGTACACACACTCTTGGGATATCCTTCATAGTTTAAAGGTGCAGGGATACCGCCTCTCTTTATGGTCTCGTCATGAACCCATTTATCGATTTCTTCTGTAGTAACGCCGGCTTTGATATGTGCCTCTACGTAATCCAGCACAGCAATATTAATCTTTGCACTTTCCTTAATTTTGGCAATCTGCTCCGGTGTCTTGATCATAGAGCGAAACGGCACGATATGCCCCTGACGCTTTAAAGCTTCCAGCTTATCGTCAAAATTACAGTGGCACTGCTTGTACTTTCTGCCGCTACCGCACCAGCAGGGATCGTTTCTTCCCATCTTGCGGTGATCAATATCTGTTTGTTTCCATACTTTCAGTCCTTCCGGGACTTTTCCACCAAATGCATTCATAACACTTCTCCTCGTATCTGGTCTCTTATTTCTTGCATCATAAGCCATCCCACACAGGTACAACACAATAAGCGTTTGTACCTGCGGAAGTTCACAGCTACAAACGCTATCTATCGTCGTCCCTGTTCAGTTTGCATAACTGAATCATACTCATTTTGTGGCTCCTTTTGTTGAGATGGGCTTATTATAAACCTGCTCTCCGCCAAATGCAAGCAAAATTTATGCTCCTCTATATTCCCAGATATTCTCCAATCATCCTCAGTTCCTCTTCTACCAGGCAGTTCTTCACCGATTGGTCTGCCGTTATTTTCAGGCATTTTTCATAATCCATCCACACCACCGATTCCACCTCGGACGCCTGAAGGGTAAGTTCTTCGATCTGTAACGGCTTGCGATACAAATAGACCTTGCTGATCTCATGGTCTCTAAAAGGCTTTCCGTAAAATTCTGCTTCCTTATAACTGTGGCGTATGCCCACCTCTTCCAGTTCCTGAGGCTCTGCATGCACACCCAGTTCCTCCGCCAATTCGCGTACAGCAGATTCCGGGTAATCATCTCCGGCACTGACATGACCAGCCGATGAAATGTCCAGACATCCCGGATAGGCATCCTTATGCTCGCTGCGCTTCTGTAACAAAAGCTGAATCCTGCCGGGTTGTATTTCTCTGGCAATCCAGATATGTGCCGTAGGATGCAGGCTGCCTTCTCTATGGGCCACACCCCGTTCTGTTACGATACCGCTCCTGCTGCCGTCTTCTCTTAAAATATCAAATAATTCCATGGGCTTTCCGTTTAAGGAAGCATCCACCAGTTTTCCATGCCCGTCATAGACCAGCTTCAGGGAAAAGAATGGAATCTCTTCATCCAGCAGCCTGAAAAAAATCTTATCACCTTCCCAGATATTCAGGCTCCAAACCTTTTCCACAGGCACCCATTCCAGTTCTCCCTCATCGCAGAGGGTGGGCTCTCCCTCAAAGCCATCTGCTGTAAAAAGAGACATATACTCAATCTCTCCGGAACCGGATACAAATGTCACAAGACCGCGATAGCGAAAGGACGTCAGAGTATAGCCGGTCTCCTCTTTCACCTCACGCAGCACACATTCTTCCGGGCTTTCCCCTGCTTCAAAGTGACCGCCCACACCGATCCACTTGTCTTTATTCACATCATTCTTTTTAATCGTCCTGTGCAGCATCAGGTATTGTCCGTCCCGTTCAATATAGCACAGTGTACTGATACCGATCTTATAATCTGCCATCTTCAGTCATGCCTCTCTTCCGCATTCTCAAAACACTCACAAAATCTGGCTGCAAAAGCCGGTTCCTCCCCATTGGCATACAGGTGAGAAATATCGCCAAAGGAACTCATCCTGAAATATGCGATTCCCTTCCTTCGTTCCTCCGTCACTACAGTTGTCACGGAGGTAGGCGCTGCACAGAGACCGTGCCACAATACCATAGGCGAAACGTTCATCAAGTGACTTAAAAGCACACCTTCCAATCCGAAATGGCAGAAGAATGCCAGCGTATCGTTATTTGCTTTCTCTACTCTGTAAAAATGCCCTTCCCTGACATAGCCATGTTCTGCCAGCACTTCATCAAATGCTGATGTAACCCAGTCATATTCCTGTTTTACTTTACCTTCTTCCATGACATTACTTTTCCACCACTGATCATAATGGAAAAACGGCTCCTGCATAGTCCAGTCCTGGGGCAGCCAGTCCCAGCTGTTTTTTTTCTGATCAGGCACATCGGGGCGCTGAATCCGGGGTGCAAATTCTCTCAGCCACTCTTTCTCTTCTGCTGTTCTTCCAAGCTTTTTAAGGGTCAGTGAAGCCGTATCCTTCGCTCTCCCCAAAGGTGAGACATAGATATCTTTGATATCCAGCTTTACCAGCCTCTGTGAAAGATACTCTGCTTCTCTCCATCCTTTTTCTGTCAAAGAATCTATACTGTAATCAGGGTCACCATGTCTGATAATCAATAGTTTCATATCTGTGTTCCTCGCTTTTTCCCTTGGCAACAACACCAGCCTATATCATCCATATCGGAACAATATAATTATCTCTGTCTATTGCGCCAAGTGATGGTTTCATACAAACAACTGCTCCTTTTTCCCTTGGTGTAGACGATCTGTCCAGCACTTCAAAGACCTTTATAAGCTCCGTGCCGGGATTGGAAGTCTTTTTTATTTCAATCGGATTCAGCACACCGTCATGCTCCAGAACAATGTCTATCTCTTTCGCATCCTTGTCACGATAATAATACATAAACGGTTCTTTTCCACTGTTCAAATAAGTCTTCGCAATTTCCGCCACCACATAATTTTCCAATATGGAACCATTCATGGCCCCACTTTCCAGTGTCTCTGCGCTGCTCCATTTTGTCAGATAACAGACCAGTCCAGTATCATAAAAATACAGCTTCGGTGTCTTGACCAATCGCTTCAGCAAATTGTTGGAGTATGGATGCAAATAGAAAATAATACCCAAAGTCTCCAAAATCAACAACCATTCCTTCGCCTGCTTCTGGTTAATATCAGCATCACGCGCAATGTCTGCGGTATTGACCATTTGACCACATCTGGCAGCTACCGCTGTTATGAAGCGCAAAAATTTTAAAGAATCGATTGCTTCAGAAAGTTCCTTCACATCACGATCAATATAGGTACTTAGATAGCTGCTATAGAAAATCTGGCTGTTGCTATTCTTTCCGCTAACGATTGCAGGCATAGAACCTTTGTAAATTCTTTCAAAAATCCCTCTGGTATCTGCCTGTCCCCTCTCTTTTCCCCGTTCCGATAATTTCGCCAGATCAATAACAAACGGTTCCATCTTCCCTCCGCAAATCTCTGCCTGAGATAAAGATGTCATGGACAGGACCGCTACTCTGCCAGCCAAAGATTCCTGTACCCCTCTCATCAGTTTAAACACCTGTGAACCAGTCAACCAAAATGCACCGGGCTCTTGATGCTTGTCTACATACATCTTAATATAGGTGAATAATTCCGGTGCATACTGCACTTCATCAATCAGTATCGGCGGTTTATGCAGCTGCAAAAAAAGTTCAGGATCCGTTTTGGCTATACTTCTTTCATTCAAATCATCAAGTGATACATATCCTCTGTCTGTTCCCTGCATCAGCTTCTGCAGCATCGTGGTTTTTCCCACCTGACGCGGACCGGTAACTAGAACCACAGGATATTCTCTTGTAACCTGAGCAACTACTGTCTCTAAGCTTCTTGATATATAATTCATACAGCTTCTCCTTCGGCTAATCTGTATTACAATTCTATAATAGCCGAGAACAGCAAAAAAATCAACATTATTTTCGGCTATTATAGAATTATATTCCATAATAGTCGAAACATTCATAATATCTTTATTTTTTCAAAGGTAACAGTTCAGACGCGCTACCTTACAAATTTTACAGTAACGATTTCATAATTCTTCACCGGTACCTTAACTGCACCGTTCTCTGCTGAAAGCTGTGCAATCTGATTCTCCATCAGATCACAGAGGTAAACTTCCCTGAATGCAAAGCCGGGAGTCAGCGTACATTCTGTCTTCTGATTATACTCATCATGCAGACGTACGATCACAGAATCGTCTTCTTCCGCTTTCTTTACTGTCTCCAATACCACATTGGCCTTATCGCAGCTGATCACAGAATAGCAGTCTGCCAGCACGCCCTCCTGTGCGTCCATAAGCGCTGCCTCAAGCGGCATGTTCAGCAGATATCCTTCTTTCACCGTCTGACCTTCCTTAAAGTCTCCCTTATGAGGATACAGGGAATAAGTAAACTGATGCATTCCTCTGTCAGCCTCCGGATTGGGATATGTAGCTGCTTTTAACAGGGAAAGCTTCATCACATCCTCTTCCACACTGTAGCCATACTTGCAGTCATTTAAGAGACTGACACCGTAGTCACCTTCCGACAGGTCGGCCCACTTATGGGCACATACCTCGAACTTTGCAGCATCCCAGCTGGTATTGTGATGGGTGGGACGTTCGATATTACCGAACTGGATGTCGTAGGTTGCATTGGTACTGCGAATATCCACAGGGAAAGCAGCCTTTAACAGCACATGGTCTTCATGCCAGTCGATCGTTGTGGCAAAGTCAACTCTCTTTGAGCCTTTCTTCAGCGTAATATCCTGTATGATCGTGGACTTACTGTACTTTCTCTCCACACGGATACCATCAGAAAGCAGTTCCACCCGCTCTACCCGGTCTGCCAGCCACATCTTCTGCTTATAATAGCTGGTGATCTCCCAGGCATCATATTCTCTCGGATAGTCCTCGAAAACTTCAAACCTGTTGGCCTCTGCGCCTTCTGCAATGACTTCGCGCTGCTCGGTCTTATCCCAAACAGATACAATGTGATAAGCATCATTGAACGCCACCCTGATCACATCATTTTCCAGAACCTTCTCACTCACCAGGATACCGGTATCGATTTCCTGTGCCGGAATCACTTTCCAGCCATGTGCAGGTACGCTGTCTGCCCAATATACCTTACCATCCACTTTAATATCATCGCTGATGGTAAACGGTGTGGGATTGTAGACAAAGATACCGCCTTTTGTTTTCAGCTTTGCCCGAATGGCAGCCAGCTTCTCTTCTACCATCTCTCTGCCGTCTTTTAAGATGCCTGCATACTCTGCATCTGTCACATCATATACCTCTTTAATGGAGGAACCCGGGATGATATCATGGAACTGGTTGAGCAGAATATTCATCGTATTCTTTCGAATGGTCTCTGTCGGATAACTGCTGCCGTTTAATACCATATCTGTTACTGCCGCTGTCTCTGCCTCCAGATACAGAAGTTCACTCTTACGGTTATTCTTCTTATTTTTGGCGATGGAAGTATAGGTGCCTCTATGCATTTCCAGATACATTTCCCCTACCCACTTGGGCTCCTGCTTCAGTTCTTTGGTATTTTTATGAAAATCCTCCTCAATCCTGTCGAAGAACTCTCCGGCCTTTTCCACTTTTGCCATAGGCATACCTGGAATACCATACTTCATACGCTCGTAATTTTCCATCATTTCATAAGTGGGACCACCGCCGCCGTCACCAAAGCCAAAGGTAACAAGGGTGTCATTGGTCAGGGACTTATTCTTATAACTTTTCCAGGTACGGTACAGGTCATGGGGATCCAGCCGGCAAACATAAGTGCTGATGATGGATGCGAAGACTCTGCTTCCGTCAATTCCTTCCCAGATAAACGTATCATTGGGAAGCTTATTGCTTTCGCTCCAGCTCATCTTGGCGGTGAAGAACCGGGGCACACCGCTCTTTTTCAAAATCTGAGGCAGCGCTCCGCTGTAACCGAAGACGTCCGGCAGCCACAGCATCTTACTCTCTATTCCGAATTCTTCCTTCATAAAACGCTTGCCGTACAGAATCTGGCGAATCAGGCTCTCTCCGCTGATCAGGTTGGTATCTGCCTCCAGCCACATGGCACCCTCCGGCTCCCATGTACCTTTCTTTACAGCCTCTTTTATCTCAGCATACAATTCCGGGTCACTTTCTTTTACATGCTGGTACAACTGCGGCTGACTTGACATGAAAATATAGTCATCATACCGCTTCATCATGTTGATGACCGTGGAAAAGCTTCTCTGCGCTTTCTCTCTGGTCTGGGCTACGGTCCACAGCCAGGCTACATCGATATGGGTATGGCCAATACAGCTGACAATGCTCTCGGATGAGCCGCATACTTTTTCATAAAATTCTGTTTTCAGATACTCTCTGGCTGCTTCCACACTTCTGTGATAATCCTCTGAATATACCTCTCTGAGATCCAGCCTGAGCAGCGCCTTGTCCAGACAATCACGAATCTTGATATAATCATAGGAAGCCTCATCAAGCTCCTTCATGGCCAGATAGGGAACATTCACATCGTAATAAAGTCCCTCTGTATTCAGGTCCACCGTTTCCAGAGACATATGTACTTCAAAATGTCCCTCCTGCATACCGGTATACAGATACATATAAATATCAAATTCCTGTCCGTAAGCAAGGGGAAGCCAGGTATGTCTCGTATCCAGTGCCTGAGTAGTCCTGCCGTTTACAAATACGGTAAACTGAGGATTGCAGGCATCCCACTGGTCCTCCCTTCCGGTTTTCACCGAAAGTCTCAGTTCCTTTCCCTCCTCGGCCTCCACTGCCGGTATCTGCAGATGCAGCCAGAAATGGTCATCAATTCCCTCAAATAATTTATTTGGCACAAATTCCTTCCAGCCGGCATCTGCCGCCGGCGGAGTATTCGTGGTCTTATATTCCGGGCATTCGATGAAAGTATAGGTAAGACTTTCTTTTTTAACAGTTTTGATCTCGTTCAGCTTTTCCGTCATCACACGGATCTTCTCTTTGATAAAATCCATAAGGGCTACCTCCTTCGGTTCTCTTTATGCTGCAGTCACGAAGCTTTGCATCGTAGCCTTATTATAGCTATTGTGATGTTTTAAAACTACTCTTGACATGATATTTTATGTATGCTAGGGTGATGTAAGGAGGTGATACCATGTTACCTAAAATGTTAGATGCCAAAGATCATGTGGACGCACAGTCGGGCTGTCTGTGTCGTTATGTCAGGAGCGATACAGAATATTTTCGCCCGCATAACCACAATTATTACGAATTATTCCTGGTCCTAAAAGGGGATGTCTGCCATATCATCAATGGAGAAGAACAGATGCTTCGTGAAGGGCAGCTTTTGTTCATACGTGATTTTGATCTTCATGATTATAAAAGTGGGAACGGTGAGTATTTTGAATTTTTAAACCTTGCTTTCACGAAAGAAACGTTCTCTGACATGGCAGAATATCTGGGCGAGGGGTTTCCTTTTCAAACTCTGCTCACTGCGCCCTTACCTCCTGCTGCCGGGCTCTCTCCCCGTGAGAAGGAATCTCTGTCCTATGATTTCATCGAACTGAGTCAACACTCAGACCCGGGCTACATCAAGTTCAAGGCCCGGACGCTGCTCGTTTCGGTGTTCAGCCGTTTCTTCTACAATTATTCGGAACGCAGAGACAACATTCCTGCCTGGCTGGAAGTCACATATGAGAAAATGAAACGCCCCCAGAATTTTATCGCCGGCATCGACAGGATGTTTGAGATTGCCGGGAAAAGCAGGGAGCATGTGGCCAGGTCCCTGCGGCAGTATTATCATATTTCACCCACGGAGCTGGTAAGTGAGCTGCGGTTGGAGCATGCGGCCAAGCTTCTGCTCATCAGCAATCTGAATGTGACGGATATCTGTTATGAGTGCGGGTTTGAGAACCTGTCCTGGTTTTATAAGAGCTTTGCCCAGAAGTATGGGGTGACTCCGGCTGAATATAGGAAGAGGCTTCACGGATAGTTCGCGAAGCCTCTTTGAAATATGTTATCTTCTGATTGTTGTTACCAGTGCCTCACATTGACCACACACATGATAGCTTTTTCATGAAAGAAACTCTGTACTACATAAATTCAATTTCCTCTTCGGCACGTGCATAAATATCAATCTGATTCTCAATATCAAGACGATTTACTAACCATCCATGTGCCATACACATTTTAATAAAGTCATCAATACGGTTCTTTCCGTACATCTCCCTAAGAGTAACTACAACTCCAAACTGTAATGCTTCTCTGTTTTTGGAAGATATGCGGTCCTTAGTATAAATACTAATTCCCCACATTCCTGCATCATATGATTTCCTCGGAACTGCCCGGCTTTTTATTTCCTCACATATTCGTTTTACATTATCCCATTTCCGATAGATACTTCTTGCATCCTCTTCATAAATAATCTGTCCGTCTTCTGTCTGTTTATTGTCATCAATAGACTGAATCTTGGACTTAGCTCCCGATGTCTTTACTCTACCGAAATGAATGTCCATCTCCGTACTGGTATAATCCACACCTTGATTACGATCACAATGAGGAAAATATATTAGAGTTGCTCTTGCATAAAACGGATGTTTTCCATTAACCACAGGTACGGGCAAACTATAAGTATACGTCTCATAATCCTCTGCGGTTCCTGTAACGATAAACTTTATCTCATCTTCTCTGGTACGAAGAATATCTTCGATTCGCTTTGGCACCACACCGTACCCTAACTCATCTGTCACATCTCCATTACCACGCCAATTAGCCGCAGAATCAATAAGCAACGCTTTAGCCACTTCTCTGCTAAGTCCCATTACATGAATCAAATATGCCAATTTTCTGGATATCCACGGTGCAGCAAACGAAGTTCCTACTCTGTAAGCAGCCCCCATATCATCAATACACACAGTAATCTTCTCATCCTGATGTACACCGTCTCCACCATAATAACTTACATCCGGTTTATGAAAGAACGAAAGTACCGGTCCTGTTCTTGTGTAGGAAGCGGCTTTTCCATCAAAATCAACCGCATTAACAACAAGTGAATTAAGCGAATCTGCAGGCGCACCTACCTTCATTCCAGTATGCTGCTTACCATCCGGCGTATTGGTTCCCGCGACAACAAAAATAACATCATATTCACTCTGAATACGATCCAACTCTGCAGCTTCAGGTGAAACAAAATTTTCCTTAATCGGTTCCGGAGAACCCAATGATAAATTCCACACTTTTATATCGCGATTGCTTGCAACAATCTCTCTAATATTCCTTAATACTGCAAAGGAACTAAAACCAGAATGCTTGGAAACCCCGAAATGTCTTACTCTAAATCTTCCGCAGCCATCATCCAGTTGTGGATTTCCCTTTGGTCCATCCACAATAATAGATGTCACTGCTGTCCCGTGATAGAAATCTCTCGCCTCCAGTTCAATCTCCGGAGGAAGAACATTTTTGTATTCCACCCATTCCCGGAAATAAACTTTTTCATTAAATTGAGTATCAATTACTCCGATTGTAGGCTCATTAGTCGGATGCGGAATCAGCAAATCTTCTTCAGGTAACTCTACGATACCAGAAACATCCTCTAGTTTAATCTGCGAAAAATCCTTAACACTCATTGCAACCAAATACGGAGCCCTACTGTATAACAATTTCATATCGTCAGGCGAAAGTAAAATAGTAGTACCATCAATAATTTTTGACTCAAAAACATTAATCCCAAACTTCGCCAGCAGCTTCTTCGTATCTACATTTGTCCTGAATATCGTAACAATACTCTCCTCATCAACCGGCTCTTCAACCATGTCAATATCAAAGTATTCAACAAACAATGCATCTAAAATGATATTGAGAAAATTTGTTTTAGCCAACTCTTCATGAGTATATGGCTTCACTTTTCCTAACTCTTCAGTGTCTTTAGAAGTAATTGTTCCATTGAAATCTTCCACTATAATATTAGCTGCAAGTTGCAGGTTTTGTATTGCCTTTTCAATCGCTTCCACTTGTACGTAATGGGTGAAAACATGTTTGTGGATGGTTTCTCCTTGTCCATTCTGCTCTGTTACAAATTTAGCTCCACGAATGGAATCTACAGGCTTCTTTCCCTTATCAGCAAGTAAGATTCTTAATCGATTGCTTTTCGCAACCACGCGAGTATAATGGACACTAACTAATGCGCCGGCAATATCTTGGTTTTTTTCCCAATATGCCTTTATTCTTGTAAGTTGCGCTACCAAATCATTCAAATGAGCGGCTTTCACACTTTTGTTTGCCGGCAATTTAGCAGGACCAAATCCCGAATCATTTTTTCTTTTCTCAAATCTTCCTTTTAACTGCAGTATATCATTCATTTTCGCCACCGCCCTTCAATTCCCTGGACACGCTACTCTTTGATTTTTTTGTCAAAATTTCAATTTCCCTTACAGTAAATCCCTGCGCCTGCAATACCTTCAAATTCTCCGGTTTTTCTCCGTATACAGCATAATAAATTCTTCTAAAGTAATCCATTCCGTCATGAATATCGCTAAACGCCACCGATGTCTTAATCAGATTTTTCAGTTCTCCCGGATAAGGCATCTTGTCTGACAAACGCATTATTTTCCGGAATAAACGAATATCTCTATTTCCCAACTTGAGCTTATCTAAATATCTATCCAGCATCTTCTCTGCAATATCCATTAAATCTTCTTCCGAATATCGATTAAAATCTATAACACTATCAAATCTTCTAATAAGCGCCTTGTCAAAATGTTCAAAAAGGTTGGTGGTAGCTATAAGCACAATATTTTCATTCAAGCGATCAAATGCCTTTAGCAAAGCAGATGTTGCTCTTCCCATTTCTCTAAGATCATTGGAATTAGTACGATCAAGCGCCAAAGCATCTATTTCATCAAAAAGGACAATAACCTTTTCCGGCTGTACAAATCCATTAATCTCTTTGAATAACTCAGACAAATTTTTCTGCGTTTGACCCAATTTACTGTCGATGACAGAAGAAAAATCTACCATGTAGATTTCTCTATTCAAGATTCTGGCCAATTGCTTTACCGCTTCTGTTTTTCCTGTACCCGGTGCTCCTTGAAACAGAAATTTATTAATCCCAATACGTCTCTCGATTGCATTGACTGCCCCCAACAAATCTTGCGTTATCTCATCCGGAAGCAAGAGCATATCTTCTTGAGCCTCAATCTTCTCAAAATAAGCTGACTCATGCTCTGACATTTGAGGAACAAATGTATTCACATTAGAAATCAGTGACATAATATACTCTGCTAGCTGATAATCTCCTGTACTGTCAAAGCTTCTCGCAATTTCATACACCTCATTTCGAAAACCGGCATCATTTTTTTCAGCATAATATTTTACAAGATTAATCACATTTTTCTTCTTCATAATGCACATTCCTCCTCTATTTTTCTTTATCCATATTAACACGTTGGGACAGTTATGTCAATATTGGGACAATTTTAAAACTTTTATATTCAGAATGTACTATTCTTAACTTCCAATGATGTAGGGTTATTCCCCTTAAAGTTTCATTGCTGTTTCTGCCTCCTGTATTTTGCTTTCACGATCCAGACTCACTCTCTTCAAATAATCTTTTAATAAAAAAGCACAGAAATATGGGAATGTATAAATATTTTCGCTATAACCAATATTCCCGGCTGTAAATTTAATGCCGTATTTTATATCTGGATAGCTATCACTCTTGATAAGTGTACGAAGAGTCTTTGCTGTCCCACGTTTTACCTTTACTTCTACCGGCAACAGATAATCTTTGGTCCTTACAAAGAAATCTTCCTCCAGAGTGGAATTCTCTTTCTTGTAATAATACAGACCATATCCGCATTTGGTCAGTGCTTCTCCCACAATGTTCTCATACAAAGCACCTTTATATACACCCAAATTTTTGTTCGCACGCAGATCTTCCTGTGCCTCTTCATCAAGCATCGCAACAAAAATTCCCGTATCAAAAAAATAAAGTTTATATTTTGTGTCATCATAATTACCGTTCAGCGGAAGTTCCGGGAAATTCAGGCAATAGCAGATATTGACAACCCCTGCATCTTTCAGCCATTCAATGCATCCACGGTAGTCCTTAAACCGGGCACCACTTGCTACTTTTGTAATCTGAAATTTCTTGTTATCTTTTGACAACTGTACCGGAATCTGTTCAAAAACATTGAGAATTCTGGTCTGATCCATTCCTTCAGCGTACTTTCTGATATCTTCACGATAATCAGCAAGCAACTGGTGTTGTATATCCAAAGTTCCTTCAAAGGTTCCCTTGGCAATATACTCTCTTACAACAGCCGGCATCCCTCCCAATATACAATAATCTAAAAACAGATTACTATAAACTTTCATCTCAGTCTCGTTAAATGGCAGCTCTGTTTCCATATGCCAAAGCATATCTTCAATATCAGTACCCGAATATCCTTTCGCCCACAGAAATTCTTCAAAGTCCATCGACATCATGTTGTAATCTACTTTATACCCTACACTATTGCTTTCGATTCGCCTATACTGAATACCCAATAATGCTCCACTGCAGATCACATCAAATCTTCCATCAATCTTAAAAAACTTCAAAGACGTAGCAATCTCAGGATATTCCTGTAATTCATCAAATATCAGTATCGTTTCTCCCGCTTCAAACTTCTTTGAAGGATCCATTCTGGAAATATTGCGGATAATATCATCTGGTTTATAACCATCCTCCGTAATCAGCTTGTATTTTGGTTCCTCTACAAAGTTGATATATATGACATTTTTGTAGTTTTCCTCAGCAAACCTACAAATTGATTCTGTTTTTCCTACCTGCCTGGCACCCTTGACAATCAACGGTTTTCTTTCCGGGTCCTTCTTCCAGTGCTGCAAATAGGTATCAATTTTTCGTTTTAGGTAAATCTCTTCCATATTTGGTCCCTCGCTTTCTATTACTATAGTATACAAAAAATGAGCGAGTTATGCAATATTGGCTACAAAAAAATGAGCGAGTTTTTTACTAAAATTACAATTTCATGTCTTTTAAAAATTAACTGCATAAATCGCGTCCTTCGCACTTAAAGCTGACAAACATGTAATATTGATTTCATTATTTTTCATACATCATCCTCCCTTGCCCATAATAAGAATTTTTACCATGTTTTCTTAAATAGTGCTTATCTAAAAGTTCTTGTTGCATGGTATCAATCTTTGGTTCGATTGCCTCCGTATGATATGCCATAAATGCCAATTCTTCCAATACAACCGCATTATGACAGCATCGGCCGCATCTTTCCCCCATGCAAACGGACCATGCGAATGAACCAACACTGCCGGTATATCATCCGCGTTTTTTCCTTTAAAGCTCTCAACAATCACATTTCCTGTCTCCAGTTCATAGCTGCTTGCAATCTCCTCTCTGGTCATCTTACGTGTACAAGGAATCGCACCATAGAAATAATCTCCGTGAGTAGTTCCATATGCAGGAATACTACGCCCTGCCTGTGCCCAGCTGGTTGCCCAGCGCGAATGAGTATGAACAACTCCGCCAATATTCGAAAATGCCTTGTATAATGTCAAATGAGTCGGCGTGTCAGAAGATGGTTTCCATTTCCCTTCTACTACTTCGCCTGAATCCAGACTGACTACTACCATATCATCCGCCGTCATCACTTCATACTCCACGCCGCTTGGTTTAATCACAACAAGTCCATGTTCACGGTCAATACCAGAAACATTTCCCCATGTAAAAGTAACCAAGTCGTATTTTGGAAGCATCATATTGGCTTTCCAAACCTTTTCTTTGAGTTCTTTTAACATTATCTTTCACCTCATTTCAACTTCCAAGCCAAATCATTTAAAAATAATTCTTTTTCCAATGCATCGACAGTCGTATCTTTTGTAATGTGTACAAATTCAATATCCATCATACGTGCCCAGTCCTTCATCTGTTCTGCAGACACATCATAAGCAAGAACGGTATGATGTGCACCACCTGCTGTAATCCAGCATTCCACACCTTCTGTCAGATTCGGCATTGCTCTCCACATGACACGTGCAACCGGCAGATTTGGCATTGGCATGATCGGTTTCACGCAGGCAATATCCTGACAAATGAGACGCAATCTGCCTCCCATATCAATAAGAGAAACGACGATTGCATCCCCTTCCTTGCCTTCAAATACAAGACGTGCCGGGTCTTTTTCATTCATACCAATTCCCAGATGATGCGTTTCAATTCTTGGCTTTACATCAGAAGTTGCAAGGCTTGGACAAACTTCAAGCATATGTGCTCCAAGTGAATATTCCTGACCTTCTACTAAATGGTATGTATAGTCTTCCATAAAAGCAGAAGCGCCTTTACCATCCTTACCCATTGCTTTCATAATCGCAGTCATAGCGGATACCTTCCAATCGCCTTCTCCACCATATCCATAGCCTTGTGCCATCAAATGTTGCGAAGCAAGACCCGGAAGCTGTTCCATCCCATACAAGTCCTGGAACGTGTTCGTAAACGCCATGCAACCCTCGCCATCCAGCATCTTTTTCATGGCAATTTCTTCACGAGCCTGATAACGAATAGCTTCTATATTATCAGTAGCAAGTTCATATTTCGAGCGATAAACTGCCATCAATTCATCAATTTCCTTTTCTGTAACTGCATTCATTTCCTTGACCAAATCACCGACTGCCCAAGTATTTACCTGCCAGCCAAGCTTGGTCTGTACTTCCACCTTGTCTCCTTCCGTAACAGCCACTTCACGCATGTTATCCCCAAAACGCATAACCTTCATTGTCTTGGAAACAGCAACACCTGCAGCCGCTTTCATCCAATCGCCAATGCGTTTCTGAACTTTCTCATCCTTCCAATACCCTGCAACAACCTTGCGTGGCATTCTGAGTCGGGTGGCAATAAATCCGTGTTCTCTGTCGCCATGTGCCGCCTGATTCAGATTCATAAAATCCATATCAATCTCATCATTCGGAATCGCTTCATTATACTGAGTTGCAAAATGACAATATGGTTTCTGCAAATTTGCCAGACCGTTAATCCACATTTTCGATGGACTAAAGGTATGACACCAAGTGATGATACCGGCACACGAATCATCATAGTTCGCCTCTTTCACAATATCCGTAATCTCTTTATTCGTTTTGGCAGTCACTTTATAAACCAAAGGATATGGCAAATGCTTACTAAGTTCCTCTGCCATCTCTTTTGCTCTTTCCTCAACCGTTTTCAAAACATCTGTACCGTATAAAAACTGGGAACCTACTACAAACCAAAATTCATATTTCATTGCTTTCCTCTCCTTTAAATCGTTTCTATCGCCGTTTGTTCAACTTTTAATAACTGTTTGTACTGCTTCATATATGCGTTATATCCATCCACATCCGATGGTTTTGGCTCTATTGTCGAACCCGATGCATGACAAAATACTCGCTCGTTCAGATACTGTTCTAAGGTTTCGTTTTCTTCCTTATTTATACAATACGCTGCAAGTAGAGCCATTCCATATGGACCGCCTTCACCTGCTGTCTGCATACAGGTAATCGGCGCAGTACATGCCGCTGCCATGAAGGTCTGTCCTACAACCGGCGTTTTAAACAAACCGCCATGTCCGGTTAAACTATCGATTTCAACCTTTTCCTGTGCTAAGATGTCCATTCCTATCTTCAAAGATGCCATCGTGGAATAAAGTGTTGCCCGCATGAAATTTGCCAGAGTAAACTTTGCATCCAGCCTGCGAACCACAAGTGGTCTGCCCTCATCCATATGCGTCACACCTTCACCCGCCATGTAGTTACATACCAGAACGCCGCCACAATCCGCATCTCCATTCAGGGATTCTTCATACAATTTGGTGTATAGCTCTCCGTTGGAAGGCTCTGCACCAAACAGCTTTGCTGTTTCCGACAATACAGAAATCCAAGCATTCGAATCATTGGTACAGTTATTGCAATGAACCATAGCCACCGGTTTTCCTGTAGGCGTTGCCACAATATCTATTTCCTCATAAATCTTCTCCAATGGCCGCTCCAATACTACCATCGAGAAAATGGATGTTCCTGCAGAAACATTTCCCGTTCTTGGTGCCACTGCGTTGGTAGCTGTCATGCCGGTACTTGCATCACCCTCTGCAGGCGCAAATGCAACTCCGATAGGCAAAAGATTGTCAATTCGATTCGCACCTTCTTCTGTCAATACCCCTGCGCTTTCTCCTGCTACCAGCACCTGTGGCAATACATCAATAAGCTTCCATGGTAGTTTTCGTGATGCGGTTAATTCATCAAATTTGCGCAGCATCTCCTCGTCATAACACAATTTCTCACTGTCAATTGGGAACATACCGGATGCTTCACCCACACCGATTGCATTTACACCGGTAAGCATAAAATGTACGTACCCTGCCAACGTTGTAATGTGTGCAATTTTCGAAATATGTTCTTCCCCGTTCAGTATCGCTTGATAAAGATGCGCAATACTCCATCGCTGCGGAATATTAAATCCAAAAGCTTGTGTCAATTCTCTTGCCGCCTGAGCCGTCATTGTGTTCTGCCAGGTGCGAAACGGCACCAGCAAATTCCAATCCTTATCAAACGCAAGATATCCATGCATCATTCCTGAAATACCAACCGTCTTAATATCTTCACGGCTTTCTATACCGCAAATGGCAGTTTTTAAACCGCGAAACGCCTCATCCATATCATAGGTCCAAATATTATTTTCATACTTGGATGCCCAGACATAATCACCGAAACTAACCGGAGCATGATTTTGGTCAATTGATACCGCTTTAATTCTCGTAGAACCAAACTCAATTCCCAGATAATTACCCATCTCATTACCTCCTGTCCTTTTTATTTTTCATTATATTCTAATACCCTGTCATTACAAGAAATCTGGCATTGGAGCATGGAATTCTGTTGAGGTATGTGTTATAATTATTTCAAACAAATGAGGTGATATTGGAACTATGTTAGGAAATTATGAAAGACGTTACTTTACTAACGGAGAAAAAGTGTGGATTGGACACTACCAGAATCTTGTAAATGTGCTGCATTGGCATTTTGAATGTGAAATCATAAGAATTGCAAACGGAAATGCGCAGATTAAAATAGGGGATAGTTGTTTTGATGCGGCAGATGGAGATGCTTTTTTCTGCTCTTGCGAAGATTTGCACTACATTATCAGCGAACCGAATGCCCGTGTGGATGTTATGATATTGGATAAGAGTATCGCAAAAGATATTACTGATAAATATGCTCTCGTTACGCCGAAACTTCCTACTGATTTCTCGATTGATGATTATTTTGAATGCATAGAAAAAACATTAACCCGCAAAGGGTTTTTATACCGTGAAACCTTAGACACAATCATTAATTTATTTACCGATATGCCTTACAGATACGCAACTGTTTGATGATGTTAACAACATCTAAAAGTCCGAAGAAACCGTGATAAATAAGGCTTTTCAGCAGTTTTGAGCTTGCATTTTTTGCCAATA